>JAENWJ010000040.1 GCA_016649995.1 Peptostreptococcaceae bacterium | reverse complement strand
TGAAATGTGCATGCCTGGAGACAACATCGAGATGACGATTGAACTTATCACTCCGATAGCCATCGAAGAAGGCCTCCGATTCGCCATAAGAGAAGGCGGAAGAACAGTAGGAGCAGGCGCGGTAGCAACAATAATCGAATAATTAAAGGTTAAACCGGGAGATAAGGTAAAAACCTTTTCTCCCGGTTTCTATTTTGCATGTGAATTATTTGCGCGTGGCAGCAGGCAATGTTTCCAGCAGGCAGTGATGCGAAATCCTGTTGACACGGTTAATAAATTGTGATAGTTTATATTAGTGACCTTAAGATGGCGGAGTGTGCCACGATGTATTTAATACAAACAGTAGAATTCGGGAGGTGTTAAGGTTGAGGGTTAAAGTAACACTTGCCTGCACAGAATGCAAGCAGAGGAATTACGACACTATGAAGAACAAGAAAAATAATCCTGATAGGCTTGAATTGAAGAAATACTGCAGATTTTGCAAGACACATACTGTTCATAAAGAAACAAAGTAGTCTTGAAAATTTGCCAATACTACTAAGGATGTGGAAAAATGGCGACACAAACAAGCACAAGCAAGAGACAAAGTCCCGTTAAATACATGAAGAGTGTAAGAATGGAGCTTAAAAAAGTGAATTGGCCAAACAGAGCCGAACTCAAAAACTATACTGGAGTCGTTTTGGTAACATGTACGCTGGTATCTTTTGGCATATGGATTTTTGATTCGGCATTTGCGCAATTCATTAAAATGCTTATTAATTAGTATAGAAACAAAAAGGAGGGTAGCGTGATTGTCTAAAAAAAGATAATCCTCTTAAATATGTCTGAAAATGCTAAATGGTATGTTGCACATACTTACTCGGGATACGAGAACAAAGTAAAAGTCAATATGGAAAAGATTGTGACCAACCGTGGCATGGAGGACATCATCCTAGATATCAAAGTGCCGATGGAAGACAGGGTCGAGATCAAGAACGGAAAAAGGAAAGTTGTTGCAAGAAAAATTTTCCCCGGTTATGTTTTGGTCAAGATGGTTATGACTGATGAGTCTTGGTATGTCGTTAGGAATACTAGGGGTGTCACAGGATTCGTAGGACCAGGTTCAAAGCCGGTCCCCCTTTCGGACGATGAAGTTCGCAAGATGGGAATCGAAAGCAGTCTTCCGAGAATCGATATTGGTGTTGGCGATAAAATCAAAGTTATATCCGGACCTTTCGAGAGTTTTGTTGGTCAGGTGCAGGAAGTGCACATGGATAAGCAAACATTCAAGGTGCTTATCGACATGTTTGGAAGAGAAACGCCGGTTGAACTGGATTTCATCCAGGTTGAGAAATTGTAATATATAAACCAGATAATTGACAGGAGGTGAATACATGGCTAAGAAAGTGACAGGTCTCATTAAGTTGCAAATTACGGCAGGGAAAGCTACACCGGCACCACCGGTAGGCCCGGCTTTAGGACAACATGGAGTTAATATCATGCAGTTTTGCAAGGAATTCAATGCGAAGACGGCTGATAAAGGAGGCTTGCTTATACCGGTAGTAATAACGGTTTATCAAGACAGATCATTCAGCTTTATCACAAAGACTCCTCCCGCTGCGGTCCTTTTGAAAAAAGCTGCCGGAATTCCGAAAGCTTCAGGCGAGCCCAACTTGGTCAAGGTGGCAAGTGTTACATTGGAGCAAGTAAGAGAAATAGCTGAATTGAAAATGCCCGATTTGAATGCAGGAAGCATAGAAACTGCAATGAGCATGATTAAAGGGACTGCAAGAAGCATGGGAATAACAATAAAAGAGTAACATTAAGTGGGAGGGGGCACCCGTTAATACCACGAAGGAGGGAATTAAATGCCTAAAAGAGGAAAGAAATACCAAGATAATTTCAAGAAAGTTGACAGACTGAATTTTTATGAACCTAATGAAGCCGTCACACTCTTAAAAGAAATGACAAAAGCAAATTTCGACGAGACTGTCGAGATGCACATTAAGATGGGTGTAGATGGAAGACATGCGGACCAACAAGTTCGTGGAGCCATAGTTCTTCCAAACGGAACAGGAAAATCAAAAAAAGTATTGGTTATAGCGAAGGGCGACAAAGCTGACGAGGCGAGAGCCGCCGGCGCTGATTTCGTTGGAGCTGAAGATATGACCGAGAAAATCCAGAAGGAAAACTGGTTCGAGTTCGATGTTATTGTAGCGACGCCTGACATGATGGGAATCGTCGGTCGTTTAGGAAGAGTGTTGGGTCCTAAAGGCTTAATGCCGAATCCTAAATCCGGAACAGTTACCTTCGACATTGAAAAGGCTGTAAAAGAAATCAAAGCCGGGAAAGTCGAATACAGGCTTGACAAAGCAAACATCATCCATGTTCCATTAGGCAAGGTATCCTTTGGAGAAAAGGAAATCATGGAAAACTTCAACACCATGATGGCCGCTATCATAAAGGCAAAGCCGGCATCGGCTAAGGGTACCTATCTGAAAAGTGTTACCATAACAAGTTCTATGGGACCTGGAATCAAAATAAATACTACTAAAATAGGGAAATAATTGCATAGCCACAGACAGTAGGTGCGAATAGCTTAAATTACCTGCCGAGGCAGATTTGTCAGTTTTCATGAAACTATCTGGCCTCTTTGCGTTTGCACCGCCTGGAGGTCTTTTAAATTGGCAGGATATTATATTGAGGAGGTGTGCAAATGTCCAAGAATTTTGATAAAAAGAAAAAAGCAGTCCAAGAAATAAAGGAAAAATTCAACAAAGCTCAAGCTGCTGTTCTTGTTAATTACAGAGGGCTTAATGTTGAGGAAGTAACGGAACTGCGAAAGCAATTTCGTGAAGCCGGCGCTGAATACAAGATTTACAAGAATAATCTTGTAAAAATAGCCATAGAAGGAACTGATTTCGAATCGTTGTCGGATGACCTTAAAGGGCCAAACGCTATAGCCTTTGGATTCGACGATCCGATTGTTCCAGCGAAGCTGGTGCAGGAATTTGCAAAGAAACACAAATTGCTTGAACTTAAATCAGCGGTTGTAGAAGGTCAATACTGTGATTTTGAAAAATTAAGCAGCATTGCGAACATACCGTCAAGAGAAGTTTTGATCGCCAAATTTATGGGAAGCATCAAATCGCCTATTAGCAATTTTGTTTATATGGCTAAGGCGATAGCTGACAAGAAAAACGAAGAAAACGCGGAAGCGTAAACAAAAAATAGTGAGGTGTTTAAAATGACAAAAGAGCAAATAATTGAAGCAATCAAAGAAATGACAGTCATGGAAATAAACGAATTGGTTTCTGCTTGTGAAGAAGAGTTTGGAGTATCTGCGGCAGCACCTGTTGCTGTAGCTGGAGCAGTAGCAGTTGAAGAAGCTGAAGAAAAAACTGAGTTCGACGTATTCATGAGCAGCTTCGGAGCAAACAAAATTAAAGTCATCAAAGCAATCCGCGAAGTTACAGGATTGGGACTTAAAGAAGCAAAAGCTGTCGTTGACGGCGCTCCTTGCGTAGTTAAGGAAGCTGCTACAAAAGATGAAGCTGATGCAATGAAAGAAAAATTGGAAGAGGCAGGAGCCGAAATCGAGCTTAAGTAACAGCCGCGGATCCAAGTAGATTCAAATGGAAAAAAGAAAAAAGTGCTTTGATTTAATCAAAGCACTTTTTATTTTAATAGCCAAAAGCAAAAGATAAATTTGAAAATATGATTGACGCAATGGCTCGGGTATGATAAAATTATAAATTGCCATGATAGGATGATTTTACTATGCTTTTTGGAAAAAAGTAGTGTATGAAATCATCGAAAAGTCGTTGGTTTTTGTTGATTTAAAATATTGTAAAGACAGTGAAATATTATGGGAACGAAGGTCGCATTCGCCATGTAAGGGCTGAATGCAAACCTTTTATTAAGATATGAGGGGTGAAGATCATGCCGCATTTTGAGAAGGTCGGGAAGAAAGAAAGATTGTTCTTTTCTAAAATCAAAGAAGTAGTTGATATGCCGAACTTGATTGAGATTCAGAAGCAATCGTACAAGTGGTTTCTTGAAGAGGGTCTTATGGAGGCATTCAAGAACATATCTCCTATTCAGGACTACACAGGCAATCTGATTTTGGAATTTGTCGATTACTATTTGGACGGAGATACCAAATACGGCGAAGAAGAATCCAAGGAAAGGGATGTTACTTATTCTGTTCCGTTGAAGGCTAAAGTCCGTTTCATCAACAAGGAAACCGGCGAAATAAAGGAGCAGGAAGTTTTTCTTGGAGATTTCCCTTTGATGACAGAAAAGGGAACATTTATAATAAATGGAGCTGAGCGTGTAATAGTCAGTCAGCTGGTCAGGTCTCCCGGCCCATATTACAACAAAAAAATTGACAAATCCGGCAACGATCTTTTTTCGACGACTGTTATTCCAAACAGAGGAGCATGGCTTGAGTATGAAACAGATTCCAATGGAATTGTTTCTGTCAGAATTGACAGAACAAGAAAATTGCCGATAACAGTATTGATTCGCGCATTAGGCTATGAAACGAATGAAAAGATATTGGCATTTTTTGACGAGACCGAAAGCATTTTAAATTCTTTGGATAAAGATGTAACAACAAATCAGGATGAAGCCTTGCTTGAAATCTACAGGAAGCTAAGACCGGGTGAACCGCCTGTTGTTGAAAATGCTAAAAGTCTGATTGATTCGTTGTTTTTCGATCCGAAGCGTTATGACCTGGCCAAGGTCGGAAGATACAAATTCAACAAGAAATTGGGAATTTTCGATCGAATAGCGCAAAGGATTGCGGCTGAAACCATAGTAGATCCTTCAACCGGTGAAATTCTTGCAGAACAAGGTGAGGAAATAACCGTTGAAAGAGCGAAAGACATAGAGGATTCCGGAATAAAAATCGTCAAGGTTTATGGAGATGACGGAGAGTTTGTTGTAAAGGTAATAGGAAACAACTTCGTAAGAATAGACAAGTATGTGGATGCAGAAATACTCAAGGGTATAAAGATTGCCGAAAAAGTACATTATCCCGTACTCAAGGAATTGCTGGAGGCTTATTCCGATCCCGAGGAACTGAAAAAAGCGATTCTAAGTGAAGTTGACCGGCTTGTTCCAATGCATATAATAATTGACGATATCTTCGCAACAGCAAGCTACATATTCAATTTGCCGTATGGCGTTGGAGATGTAGATGACATAGACCATTTGGGTAACAGAAGACTCAGGTCCGTTGGCGAACTGCTTCAGAACCAGTTTAGAATCGGACTTTCAAGAATGGAACGTGTTGTAAAGGAACGCATGACAATACAGGATATGGATGCGATTACACCGCAGGCCCTAATAAACATAAGACCGGTTGCCGCCGCTGTGAAAGAGTTCTTCGGTAGTAGTCAGTTGTCTCAGTTTATGGACCAGACCAATCCATTGGCTGAATTGACACATAAGAGAAGACTGTCGGCACTTGGACCGGGAGGTCTTTCCAGAGAACGCGCAGGATTTGAAGTCAGAGACGTTCATCATTCGCACTATGGAAGAATGTGCCCGATTGAAACGCCTGAGGGTCCTAATATTGGACTAATCAACAGTCTTGCAAGCTTTGCTCGCGTCAATCAATATGGGTTTATTGAAACCCCTTATAGAAGAGTAAATAAGAAAACTGGTATAGTTACCGAAAACATAGATCACCTGACAGCCGATGAAGAAGAGAAATTTGTAGTTGCGCAGGCAAACGAACCACTTGAAAACGGTTTGTTTGTAAATGCAAAAGTTGCAGCCAGGGGAAAAGGCGGAGAAATCAGCCTGTTTGCCAGGAATCGAGTGGATTACATGGATGTATCGCCCAAGCAGGTGGTTTCTGTTGCTACGGCCATGATACCTTTCCTTGAAAATGATGATGCGAATAGGGCCCTGATGGGTTCTAACATGCAACGTCAGGCGGTGCCGCTTGTAAAACCGGAAGCGCCTATCATCGGTACTGGAATGGAATATAAGGCAGCAAGGGATTCTGGCGTTACCGTAACTGCGAAAAATGACGGAATCATAGAAAAAGTAAGTGCAGATGAAATTGTCATCAAAAAAGATTCCGATGGAAGGCGAGAGATACACAAGCTGCTGAAATTCAAGCGTTCAAACCAAGGAACATGCATAAATCAGAAGCCGCTTGTAAGAAAAGGCGACGAAATCAAGGCTGGCGAGATTATAGCCGACGGACCGTCAACGGACCAAGGGGAAATCGCACTTGGCAAGAACCTAATGATTGGTTTCATGACATGGGAAGGGTACAATTACGAGGATGCCATTCTACTCAGTGAAAAACTTGTAAGCTATGATGTACTGTCGTCAATCCACATAGAGGAACATGAATCGGAAGCCAGGGACACCAAGCTTGGACCTGAAGAAATAACAAGAGACATACCGAATGTCGGTGAAGACGCTCTTAAAAATCTTGACGACCGAGGAATCATAAGGACAGGAGCCGAGGTTGAGTCGGGAGATATATTGGTTGGGAAGGTTACACCGAAAGGAGAAACCGAACTCACAGCCGAAGAAAGGCTACTTAGAGCTATTTTCGGAGAGAAAGCTAGAGAGGTTAGAGACACCTCGCTTAAGGTTCCACATGGTGAATCGGGAATCGTTGTAGATGTGAAAGTGTTTACAAGAGCCAACGGAGATGAATTGTCTCCTGGAGTCAACGAACTTGTCAGGGTTTATATTGCCAAGAAGCGAAAGATAAGCGTTGGTGATAAAATGGCAGGAAGACATGGCAACAAGGGTGTAGTCTCGAGAATTTTGCCAGAGGAAGATATGCCGTTTATGGAAGACGGAACACCGCTTCAGGTTGTTCTTAATCCATTGGGGGTTCCTTCAAGGATGAACATAGGGCAGGTTCTTGAAGTACATCTTGGATATGTAGCAAAATATCTCGGATGGGAGATCGCCACACCCGTATTTGACGGTGCTCATGAGGATGACATACTGAAGCTTCTCAGAGAACATAATTTGTCGGATGATGGCAAATTCCAATTAAGAGATGGAAGAACCGGAGAAGAGTTTGACAACAGAGTAACAGTTGGATATATGTATATGCTTAAGCTTCACCACTTGGTTGATGATAAAATACATGCAAGAAGTACAGGACCTTATTCGCTGGTTACGCAGCAACCACTTGGAGGCAAGGCGCAGTTCGGAGGACAAAGATTTGGAGAGATGGAGGTCTGGGCACTTGAGGCCTACGGAGCTGCTTACACGCTTCAAGAAATATTGACGGTCAAGTCTGACGATGTTGTCGGAAGAGTCAAGACATATGAAGCCATTGTAAAAGGGGAAAACATACCTGAACCCGGTATTCCGGAATCATTTAAGGTTCTCATTAAGGAATTGCAAAGCTTGTGCCTTGACATAAAAATTCTCAAGGAAGAAGAAGGGGAAGTTGAACTGATAGAAAATATGGACGATGAAGTTTCAGAAGGCATCGAAGGGCTTATTGGCAGTGGACAGAAAAATTTAAATGATAAAGCGCCTGAAGGCATAATCATTGAAGAATTGTCTGAAAATGATGAAGAAACGGATATTGATCCAGAAGTAAATATAGAAATAGCAACAGATACTGATTTGGAAAAATAAGATGGCACTATTGAGAATCACAGGTATACCCATGAAGGAAGGGGAGAAGCTCATTGTTTGAATTGAACAATTTCGACTCAATTAAAATTGGCTTAGCGTCTCCGGAAAAAGTAAGGCAGTGGTCTAAGGGCGAGGTTAAAAAACCTGAAACTATAAACTACAGGACTTTAAAACCGGAAAAAGAAGGGCTTTTCTGTGAAAAGATATTTGGCCCGACAAAGGATTGGGAGTGTCATTGCGGGAAATACAAGCGTGTCAAATACAAGGGTGTAATTTGCGACAGATGTGGCGTTGAAGTCACAAAGTCCAAAGTAAGAAGAGAGCGTATGGGCCACATTGAACTGGCTGCGCCAGTATCGCATATTTGGTATTTTAAAGGAATTCCAAGTAGAATGGGTATTCTACTTGACATGTCTCCGAGATCTTTAGAAAAAATTCTTTATTTTGCCTCGTATGTAGTTTTAGATGGCGGGAACACATCCCTCAGTAGCAAGCAGCTTTTAACAGAGAGAGAGTACCGCGAAAACAAAGAAAAATATGGCAATTCATTCAAAGCCGGCATTGGAGCCGAAGCTGTAAAAAAACTTCTTAAATCAATTCAATTAGAAGAATTATCCAAAGAATTAAGGGCTAAATTAATTGACAGTACTGGGCAGAAGAGGGTAAGAATAATTCGTAGGCTTGAAGTCGTAGAGGCGTTCATAAAGTCTGGAAACAAACCGGATTGGATGATACTTGATGTGCTTCCTGTAATACCGCCCGACTTAAGACCAATGGTTCAACTTGACGGTGGTCGTTTTGCCACATCGGATTTGAACGATTTGTATAGAAGAGTTATAAACAGGAACAATAGGCTTAAGCGTTTACTTGAGCTTGGAGCGCCTGAAATAATTGTTAGAAATGAAAAGCGTATGCTGCAGGAAGCGGTAGACGCGTTGATTGACAATGGAAGAAGGGGTCGTCCGGTTACAGGACCTGGGAACAGGCCGCTTAAATCTCTTTCAGATATGCTGAAAGGAAAACAGGGACGATTCAGACAGAATCTGCTCGGAAAGAGGGTTGACTACTCTGGCCGTTCGGTAATTGTAGTTGGACCTGAACTGAAATTTCATCAATGCGGTCTTCCTAAAAAAATGGCGCTTGAACTTTTCAAACCCTTTGTTATGAAGAAGTTAGTCAATGAGGATTATGTTCACAACATAAAAAGTGCGAAGCGCATGGTTGAAAGAGGCAAGGAAGAAGTGTGGGATGTTCTCGAAGAGGTAATACAAGGGCACCCGGTTCTTCTTAATAGAGCCCCTACACTGCACAGACTTGGCATACAGGCGTTTGAACCCGTTTTGGTTGATGGCAAGGCGATCAAACTGCATCCCCTTGTTTGTACGGCTTACAACGCCGACTTTGACGGAGACCAAATGGCGGTCCATTTGCCACTGTCCGTAGAAGCCCAGGCGGAAGCTAGATTCCTTATGCTTTCGGTAAACAATATACTAGCGCCTAAAGACGGATTGCCTATTACTACGCCAACCCAGGATATGGTTTTGGGAAGTTACTATCTTACAGTTGATACTAACGATGAAAAAGTCAATGGCATGATATTCAAGGATTATGAAGAAATGTTCATGGCTTATGACAACAAGATAGTGGGACTTCACTCTAACGTTAAAGTAAGAAGATGCTTGAACGATGAAGATAGAGGGAAACTGGTCGATGGAACAGTAGGGCGATTCATATTCAATGAAAACATACCCCAGGACCTTGGCTTTGTTGACAGAAGCAAGGATGCATATTCACTCGAAATCGATTTCCTATGCACCAAGAAGAAATTGGGTGTTATCATAGACAAATGCTTCAGACGACATGGCAACACTGTAACAGCACTCATGCTTGACCATATTAAGGAAGTGGGGTTCAAGTATTCCACAAAAGGAGCCATATCCGTAAGTGTAACAGACATGGTTATTCCTGATGAAAAAGCTGGTCTAATCAAAAAAGCTGAGATTGAAGTTGAAAAGCATATGAAAGCATATAGAAGAGGACTGATTTCTGAAGAGGAGCGTTATTCCAAGGTAATAGAAACATGGAAACGAACTACAGAAGAGGTAACAGTGGCCCTTATGAACAACCTAGACCGCATGAATAATATCCAAATCATGGCTCACTCGGGGGCAAGGGGAAGCAGAAACCAAATCCGTCAGTTAGCCGGTATGAGGGGTCTAATGGCCAATACGACTGGAAAGGTTGTTGAGATTCCAATCAAATCAAATTTCCGTGAAGGACTTTCAGTTCTTGAGTACTTCATATCAACTACAGGGGCGAGGAAAGGCTTGGCTGATACGGCGCTTAGAACCGCTGACTCGGGTTACTTGACAAGACGTCTCGTAGATGTGAGTCAGGATGTGATTGTAAGGGATGAGGATTGCGGCGCTACTACAGGAGTCGAAATGGTCGCCTTCAAGTCAGGTAAGATGGGTCTTGAAATGATTGAGCCTTTATATGACAGAATTATAGGTCGATATAGCATTGAAGACATAAATCATCCTAAAACCGGCGAAAGAATCGTTTCCGTAGGAGAGATGATAACTCCTGAGCTGGGGGAAGCAATAGTTGATTCGGGAATAGAAAAGGTTATTGTAAGGTCGGTATTGCATTGCAAAGCTGAACATGGTGTTTGCGCCAAATGCTACGGACTGAATCTTGCAACTGGCAAGCCTGTTAATATCGGCGAGGCCGTAGGCATAATTGCCGCTCAATCAATTGGCGAGCCGGGAACTCAGCTGACAATGAGAACATTCCACACCGGCGGGGTCGCCGGTGCCGACATAACTCAGGGTCTTCCGAGGGTAGAGGAGCTTTTTGAGGCAAGAAAGCCGAAAGGTATGGCTGTAATCTCGGAAATCGAAGGCAAAGTAACAATGAGCGAGACCAAGAAAAAGCGTGAAATAACAGTGACGTCAGAAGACGGAACAAGCAAGGTTTATCCCATCACTTTCGGTTTGCGTATAAGAGTTGGCGAAGGAGACTTCATCAAAGCTGGCGACAAGATTACCGAGGGTTCCGTAAATCCACACGACATTCTAAGCATCAAAGGAATTACGGCGGTGCAGCAGTATATAGTTAAGGAAGTACAAAGGGTGTATAGGCTTCAAGGTGTTGACATAAACGACAAGCACATTGAGGTTATTATAAAGCAGATGCTGTCTAAGATAAAAATAGATGATCCAGGCGATACAATGCTGCTTCCGGGCGAATTGATGAGCATTAATTCCTTTAATAAAGCCAACGAGGAAATGCGTGAAGCCGGCCTTAATGAGGCTACTGAAATGCGAGTAATGTTGGGTATAACCAAGGCATCGCTTGCAACGGATTCGTTCCTGTCTGCCGCTTCATTCCAAGAGACAACCCGTGTATTGACTGAAGCGGCTATCAAGGGGAAAGAGGACAAGCTTATAGGTCTCAAGGAAAATGTCATAATCGGCAAATTGATTCCTGCAGGCACAGGTATGAAGAAGTACAGGAATATTGGAATACAAAAGGCAATCGAGAAAATAGATATTGACGCGCTCAACATAACAACGGTTGACACCGTCAATCAATGATGCTAAAATGATTTAGTGTGCAAAATTGCACTAATTATTGAATGTCTTAATTGAGACATACTGGCTGTAATTGGAAGGAACGTGGATGCCATGAACCTGAATGATTGCAAAAAAAATAAAAAACTTAGAATCGGTTTGAAACAGTCCACTAAAGCAATTTCGGACGGCGTTGCCGAAAAGTTGATTATTGCCCGTGATGCGGATCAATATGTGACTCGCGGTGTCTTAAAGCTTGCCGAAGAACAGGATGTGGAAATCGAATTTTGTGAATCGATGAAAGCGCTTGGAAAGGCATGTGAAATAGATGTAGGTGCTGCTACAGCGGTAATTATAAAATAATTATACAATCATAACAAGAAAAGGGAGGTGCGAAAATGCCAACTATCAACCAACTGGTCCGTAAAGGAAGAGAGACTTCCGTAAAAAAATCCACGGCACCGGCACTGCAGAAGGGATTTAATTCGCTAAAGAGACGAAGTGTTTCTGTTAGCTCACCGCAAAAGCGTGGAGTGTGTACTTCTGTCAAGACTGTAACACCCAAAAAACCTAACTCAGCATTGAGAAAAGTTGCCAGGGTCAGATTGACCAATGGTATCGAGGTTACGGCTTATGTTCCTGGAATCGGACATAATCTTCAAGAACATAGTGTTGTACTTATTAGAGGCGGAAGAGTCAAAGACTTGCCGGGTGTAAGATATCACATTGTAAGAGGAACGCTTGATACAGCAGGAGTGGATGCCAGGATGCAGAGCAGGTCGAAGTACGGTACTAAACGACCGAAGAAAAAGTAATGATAAAATGAGGCCGAATCTCCTCTAAAAGGAGGAGACGCGGTTTATCATATATCGACACAGCGGCAACCGAGGGGTTGTCGAGTACCGATGAAAAGTTAATGGAAAATAGAGGAGGGAAGCGACGTGCCGAGAAAAGGAAGTGTACCAAAAAGGGAAGTATTGCCGGATCCTATGTACCAAAAGAAGGTCGTTACGAAGTTAATCAATTCGATCATGCTTGATGGTAAAAAGGGTGTTGCGCAAAGCATTGTGTATGGAGCATTTGATCAACTCAAAGAAAAAACCGGAAAAGATCCGCTCGAAGTTTTTGAAGAGGCTTTAAGCAATATTATGCCGGTATTGGAAGTAAAGGCTAGACGTATCGGTGGTGCGAACTATCAAGTTCCTATCGAGGTTAGAGTTGAAAGAAGAGAAACACTTGGAATCAGATGGTTGGTCAAGTATACGCGCACAAGAGGCGAAAAAAACATGACAGACCGTTTGGCTAAAGAGCTTATGGATGCTGCTAATAATACCGGAGCATCTGTCAAGAAAAAAGAAGACACCCATAAAATGGCCGAGGCCAACAAGGCTTTTGCACATTACAGGTGGTAAGGAAAATATAAAGATGTATCAATACTATAATATAAAAATTGCAATTAAGAAGGGAGGGAATGAGTTTGCCGAGAAAATTCAGTTTGGAGAATACTAGGAATATAGGGATAATGGCTCATATCGACGCTGGAAAAACGACAGCTACTGAGCGTATTCTGTTCTATTCCGGAATGACTCACAAATTAGGTGAAACTCACGAAGGCGCCTCTCAAATGGATTGGATGGAACAAGAGCAGGAAAGAGGTATAACAATAACCTCTGCGGCTACCACCACATTTTGGAAGGATCACCGAATCAACATTATAGATACACCGGGACACGTTGACTTCACAGTAGAGGTTGAAAGATCCCTTAGGGTACTTGATGGATCAGTTGCTTTGTTTGATGCGAAAAGTGGGGTTGAACCCCAATCCGAAACCGTTTGGAGACAGGCTGACAAATACCGCGTTCCTAGAATCTGTTTTGTAAATAAAATGGATAAGATGGGAGCGGACTTCTACATGTCCGTAGATTCTATGAGAAAACGCTTGAAGGCAAATGCTGTTCCGCTACAGATTCCAATTGGTGCAGAAGAAGAGTATGTGGGTCTTATCGACCTTATCGAAATGCATGCCAAATTCTACACAAATGATTTAGGTACAGAAATAGAAACGAGGGAAATACCAGACGAATACAAGGAAAAGGCTGAAGAGTTTAGAGAAAAGATGCTTGAAAGCATTTCCGACTTTGACGAAGAACTCATGATAAAATTCCTCGAGGGCGAGAAAATCGAGGTTGCACAAATCAAGGCGGCGGTACGCAAGGCTACTATTGGAAACAAGATTTTCCCAGTACTTTGCGGATCGGCATATAAGAACAAGGGAGTACAATTGCTTCTTGATGCAGTAATAGATTACATGCCTTCTCCATTGGATGTCGGAGATGTAAAGGGAATCCTTATGGAAACTGATGAGGAAGCGAGCAGGGAAGTTTCGGATGAGGCTCCATTTGCTGCTCTTGCTTTCAAAATCATGACGGACCCGTATGTGGGCAAATTGACATACTTCAGAGTATATTCAGGATACCTTGAAAAAGGATCATATGTACTAAATTCAACAAAGGACAAAAGAGAAAGAGTCGGAAGGATTCTACAGATGCATGCAAATACGCGTGCAGATCTCGATATTGTATATACAGGAGATATTGCAGCTGCAATAGGTCTTAAGTATACGACTACGGGAGATACGCTTTGCGATCCAGATAACCCCATAATTTTAGAGACCATGGTATTTCCGGAAACAGTCATTTCTGTTGCCATCGAACCCAAGACAAAGGTAGGTCAGCAGAAGATGGCCCTGGCCTTGGTTAAATTAGCTGAAGAGGATCCGACATTCCGAACTTTCACGGATGAAGAAACTGGACAGACAATCATAGCCGGAATGGGAGAACTCCATCTGGAAATTATTGTAGACAGGCTTCTAAGAGAATTCAAGGTTGAGGCCAACATAGGCAAGCCTCAAGTTGCTTACAAAGAGACTATCAACAAGTTCGTAGACATCGACAAGAAGTATGCAAAGCAGAGTGGCGGACGCGGTCAGTACGGACATGTCAAGATTAAAGTCGAGCCCAATGAAATGGGCAAGGGATACGAATTTACAAACAAGGTTGTCGGAGGATCCATTCCTAAGGAATACATCGGCAAGATAGATGAAGGAATTCAGGAAGCACTCAAGGCCGGCGTTTTGGGCGGTTACGAGGTAGTAGACGTTAAGGTTGAGCTTTATGACGGTTCATACCATGAAGTCGACTCAAGCGAGATGGCCTTCAAAATTGCTGGGTCAATGGCGCTTAAGGAAGCGTTAAAGCAAGCAGGATCAACATTGCTTGAACCATATATGAAAGTTGAAGTTACAACTCCAGAGGAATACCTCGGTGATGTCATGGGAGATTTGAATTCAAGAAGAGGTAAACTTGAAGGCATGGAAATGAGAGCCGGAGTGCAGGTTATCAATGCGCATGTCCCACTTTCGGCGATGTTCGGATATTCGACAGACCTCAGATCCAAGTCTCAGGGACGAGCAAACTATTCGATGGAATTTAGCCATTTTGAAGCGGTACCGAAGTCGATGATGGAAAAAGTATTAACCGTTAAATAAAACAACCAAATAAAGGAGGACGAAAAAATGGGAAAAGCTAAATATGAAAGAACGAAAACACATGTTAATATTGGAACTATTGGTCACGTAGACCACGGGAAAACGACATTGACAGCAGCAATCACATTCGTGCTTA
>JAENWJ010000039.1 GCA_016649995.1 Peptostreptococcaceae bacterium | reverse complement strand
CCAAGCAACCATTTCTATTCTAGCCTCTTTTTCCTGTTCTTCAAGCATTTCCATGAAATCAAGTTTATACTGCCTCTTTTTAAATATCCAATTTCTATTGTCGCCTCTCATGATGATATGGTAATATCCTGTCGAACTCGCTTGTCTTGCCGCTCTTGACATATTATCACCCCATCTTTGTGATACTCATCTGCAGCATTGCCAATCAAAAAGAACCGTCCCCAGTGATTACCCAGTGATTATTCAAATTTCTCGAAATTACTTGATTTTAATATTAATTCATTTTTGGGTATATCTTTAACTAATTCAAAAATATTCATTACGGGTAGCAATATTTGCTCACCTTCTAATTGTGAAGTCAACATACTAACAAATGACCTTATATAAGGGAAGAGTATTGCGGTAGCATTTACCTTCAAAAGACCAATTCTTTCTTCATCGCTCTGACAATTTATTAAAACAAAATTCCCTTTGAGTATCGTTTCTATTAAATAATTAAAACTCATTGATGGTGAAATTTTAACTCCCAAAATAATATTAACTTTGTCAAAATTTTTATCTTTATTTGGGACGATCTTAAGTAAAAATCCAATATCACTGCTATCTTTTAAATTATCGATATTCATATTCTTCTGTAGATTTGCTTTTATTACTTCATAATTATTAAAACTTAGTTTGAATGACTCATTTTTCATGTCAACCTCCATTACACCGCTAAATCACACTGGTAAGATTTGGGAGTATTAAATTTCGCCTTCTTATTGTTTGGTTTTAGCAAAATTAGTTTTTCATATGTCTTTCGATAATCTTCATCGCTTAGTATAATCTGCTTCTTCATCCCATACAAAATCTTTGAAACAAAGCTCAATCTAGGATCTACTTCGCCCTTTTCAAATCTAGATATTACCTGTTGCTTAACATCAATTTTTTGAGCAAATTCTGTTTGTGTCATGTCGTTTTCTTTCCGATAATTAATAAGCGTTTCAATCAATAAATATTTTAATTCTAACAAATCAAAATTTTTCTTCAAACTTTCATTTTTCTCTAATATGTCATTAACAAACTCATTATAGTTACTCATATTTCCCTCCATTAATTACTTATTCCAACCATAATCTTGCTACATAGTGCTATTTTTCATATTTTTACCAGCAAAATATCATCTCAAATATTTGCTAACTAACATCCCAAATAAGTATTGATACATTTATCAAGTTCTTTAAAATATTTAAGAGGAAATTTACCCACCTTCTTTTTCCTTCCATCTACAATAATTATTTTATCCTCATTTTGATATACTTGAATATAAAACAATCTGTAGGAATTTGGATGCTTAATTCTTATTTCATTGATTTTATAGTCTCCATTCTTCCGTATTATTGGTCTAATATCTAATGCTTCGGGTTTACCTTTCTCTAACATCTCAATTTTTTTCATTATTTCCGCTAGAAGGATACCATCTTTTTTCTGCAACTTAATAAAAGCATGTTCTGCTTTACTAGTTATTTCAATACTAGTGCTTCCCATGATTTGATATATCCTCCTTTAAAGCATTATACAACTAATATGTTGTATAATCAATAGTTATTTTACAACTTGTTGGTTGTAATCATCCTTTTTCCCAAAACTATTCGCATTTCTGATATAGCAATCATAATCAATAGGGACAGTCCCCAGTGATTATCTGCTTAAAAAGAAACGTCCAAAGTGATTTATGTATGCCATCTATTTTTCTCTTCCACTAAGTTCCATTTTAACACAAATATCCTACATTCCATATTTTTGTTAAATAAAAAAAGATAATCATAGAAAACCCTGATTACCCCTTTATTCCTTAATACACTTTTACAACCAATAGGCAGATGAGAATGCTCTAGTTTGGATTGCTGCATAAATTTAACTTACGGATATTAATAATCAAATAGAACTGTCCCTAGTGATTAATCGGCTTGCTAAGTTCAGCAAGCCGATTAGTTTAGGAACAACAAAAATCAAAAATTACCGTCCCTAGTGATTATTGAAGATTTCCTAATCCAGGTTGTCCTTTATAATAAACTCCATGGTCGCCAGTTCCCGAATCATTATATACATCAAGCGTGAGTGCAAATTGTCCCCAAATGTCTTCTCCAATAACTTTTCCATTTTCATCAATCCAGTAACCATCCACTAGTTCATCATTACTTGTGACCGCAACAATCTTGCATGTTTCTGTATAGTGCTGGCTCTTTCCCTGGTCATCAACATAGGTTCCGCGCCAATGATTTGTGCACCATTCTCCAGAGTCAATATACGTATCATAGCCTAAATGTCTGTCCAACTTGCCATCTGCATCTTTATCTTTGTTTGAAAGCCAGGCTTCATTCCATTTCATTACTAATTGAGCGTCCTCTACATCCCAGGCTTCCCCTCCCCCGACATACAAATGTGCCTTGTAATTGTACCCATCATCGTTGAAACCTTTCTCAACCACAAATTCATCCGCAAAAACAGATGTGCCTAGCATCATTGTCAACATGGATACAATGAATATTACTGAAAGTATTTTTTTCATAATTTTTCATTCCTCCCAAAATTAATATAGTCCCTGACTTCCGCGTGTAATTTTCATTCGCATGAATTAATATAATTTTACGAGGAATCTAGACTCTTATTGCAATACTTTGCCATTTATGTCACCACCTTTAAATCATTTTGAGCAATTTGTTTTTTCCAATTGCTACACTAAATTGCAATAGCAAGTTGAACTAGTTCTTTTATGAAATTTAATATTTCTATGTAGAAAAATTAGTGTCATTATTTTTCCGCTTTTCTAGGCAACCCATGCACTAAATCTAATTTTTTTCCCACTACATCAATTCCGGTTATTGCCATTATATTTAACTATTTCCATTATACACCTTGATCCCCAAATAAAAAGAAGTTCTTATACTAAAGAACCTCCGTGACTTCCATTTCATAGGCAACGGTCACTTCTACAAGAAATATACCATTACTTTTTCTATTATCCTTCTGAAAATGTCCCCATCGAATTTTTCAAGAAATAGGCTCCAGTGATTCAAAAGAGACGGCCGATTGTTATAGATATCGGACAGGTGCCTGTCCCCTTGTCCATATCACCCCATCAGTAGCAGTGCCAATCAAAAAGAACCGTCCCCAGTGATTTACAATAAAATATCAACTTTATTCCATCTTACTCCCAATTTTCTCCAAATACAACCAATCTTATATAAACTATCCAATAAGGTTGTTTACCTCATTGGATATTGGTATTTTCAATACATTCACCTATACCCCACAACGTACTTAAACTTGAGTAGTAAGCAACACTTTCCAATTCCATTTTATCACTATATATTCCAATTGCAATTATTCCCACACCAGACTGACGAGAATACTCTAGTTCAAGGCGCCACGTAAATTCAGCGAGTGGAGCGTATTAATAATACGTGACCGAGCGGAATTTATGTTAGCAACGAAGAAATTGAGTTTTCTCGTCTGTCTGATGACGTGACCGAGCGGAATTTGCGCAGTCAACGATGAAATTGGGCTTTCTCATCGGTCTATCAACATCCTCCGGTTTAAAAGAAATATGGTGTATAATATTTCTATGGGAAAACAACACTAAATCAATACAATTCGGAAAGGACTTTTATATGGGTAAATCACTTGTGCTGGCAGAAAAACCTTCTGTCGGCAGGGAAATAGCAAGGGTATTAGGCTGTAAAAAAAATGATAGCTGGTTTGAAAACGAGAGGTATGTTGTAACCTGGGCCCTGGGGCATCTTGTAACCCTGGCGGATCCGGAGCTTTACAACAAGAAGTATGCAACATGGAATCTAGAAGACTTGCCTATGCTTCCAAACGAAACGAAGATTGTGGTGATAAATCAGACGAGAAAGCAATACGATGTTGTTAAGCGGCTTCTACAGCGGAAGGACGTAACTAGCGTAATAATCGCCACGGACGCCGGGCGCGAGGGAGAACTTGTCGCGAGGTGGATTCTGGAAAAGGCGAATATAAGAAAGCCTGTTAAGCGGCTTTGGATTTCCTCTGTTACGGACAAGGCAATAAAGGAAGGCTTCGGCAAGCTCAAGGACGGAAAGGCATACGAAAACCTTTTCGCCGCGGCAGTAGCAAGGGCCGAGGTGGACTGGATAGTCGGGCTTAACGCAACGCGCGCCCTTACCTGCAAGTACAACGCCCAGCTTTCATGCGGAAGGGTTCAGACACCTACCCTCGCAATGCTAGCGCAGAGGGAGGATGAGATAAAGCATTTCAGCCCCAAGAGCTATTACGGGCTGCAGGCACGCTCGGGCAAGCTGATACTTACATGGCAGGACGCCAAGAGCAAGGGATCGAGGAGCTTCGACGAGAAGAGGATTGACTCCTTGATTGCAGCGCTTGCGGGAAAGAGCCTGACAATAAAATCCATAGTCAAGAAGGTCAAGAAGACCTCTTCACCCGCGCTCTACAATCTTACGGAGCTTCAGAAGGATGCAGATAGGATATACGATTTTACGGCAAAGGAAACACTTTCAATCATGCAAAGCCTTTACGAAACCCACAAGCTCCTTACCTACCCAAGGACGGATTCAAGGTATCTTACTGCCGATATCGTTCCTACTATAAAGGAACGTCTTAACGGCTGCGCCGACGGTTCTTTCGCGGATATTGCCTCGGATCTTATGAGAAACCCTATCAAGCCCTCAAAGCTTTTTGTTGACGACAGCAAGGTAACCGATCACCATGCCATAATACCTACTGAGGAAACACTTAGGGTAAATGACCTTTCTAGCCGTGAATATAAGATATACGATTTGGTAGTCCGCCGATTCCTCAGCGTACTTTCCGAGCCCCATGAATACGAGCAGATAACGCTTCAGGCTGAGGCTGAAGGCGAAATATTCTCAGCAAATGGAAAACGGGTCATCCATCAGGGTTGGAAAGCCGTTTCCGAAAATCACGAGGAAAACGATGAACCCGAGGAATATACCAACCAGATGTTCCCGAATCTTAAGAAGGGAGATGCTCTTCCAATAGACAGATGGGCCAAGACGAAAGGCAAGACATCCCCACCTCCAAGATTCACTGAAGGAACACTACTCGGCGCCATGGAGAACCCCGCAAAATATGTTTCAAGCAATGAAAAGGATTTGGCAAAAATACTCACCGATACTGGAGGCATAGGAACCGTTGCCACCAGGGCCGACATAATTGAGAAAATACAGAAATCGTTTTTGGTGGAGAAGAGGGGCAAAAATCTTCTAATCACTTCAAAGGGCCTTCAGCTTCTCGATTTGGTTCCGGAAGACCTAAAGACACCGGCGCTCACGGCAAGGTGGGAGAAAAAGTTAGAATCCATAGCCAAGGGCAATCTTGACAAGAAGGCCTTCATGAACGAAATGAAGAAATATACCGAAAAGATAATACAAGACATAAAGAATAGCGAGGCCACTTTCAAGCATGACAATGTGACCCACGAAAAATGTCCCGATTGCGGAAAGAATCTTTTGCAGGTAAAAGGAAAGAGGGGCACCATGCTCGTATGTCCCGACAGGGATTGCGGATACAGAAAAGGTCTCTCCATAGTTACTAATGCACGCTGCCCTGTATGCCACAAGAAGCTGAAGCTCGTGGGCGAGGGGGAAGGAAAAACCTTCGTATGCACCTGCGGACACAGGGAAAAGATGTCGTCCTTCAATAAGCGAAAGGAAGGCGAAAAGGGCAAGGCATCATACAACGACGTCAAGGATTACATGAACAAAAATAAAAAAGAAGAGCCGAAAGTGGAGGACTCTCCTTTCGCCGCATTGGCAAAGCTCAAATTCGACAAAAACAAGTAGATATCTAAAAACAGACCTTTAAAGGTCTGTTTTACTTTATAGCGTTAAAGAATTCCATGCCGAGGCGAGCCCCGAAGAAAACCAGCATGGATCCGCATGCTATGTTTACCAGCCTAAGCACTTTTGCCGTCATAAATCTTTTGAGGTGATATACCCCGTATGCAAGCCCAAAGAACCATGATACGGATGCAATTGCAACTCCCGCTATGAAAAAAGGCGACTCGGCAGGTGAAAGGAGTGCTTTAAATCCCCCCAGCAGAAAGGTTCCGTCAATTACCGCCTGTGGATTAAGCCATGTCACAGCAAAAAGCATGGCGGCCAATTTCCCTATGCCATATTCTTCTCCGCTTTCTCCTACGAGTGTGACCTTGGAAACAACAAGTTTCAATCCTATCAGCAAAACCACCACGCTTCCTATCCCGAGCATGGCTGTTTTAAAAAATTCGAATCTCTCCAAAATCAGACCTATGCCATAAAAGCATGCCATCGCAAGAAGCACATCGAGTATTGAAGCTATGAGTGCAATTTGAAAAACACGCCGTCCCGTGCTTTTGCTTGCCGTATTTATCACATACATGTTCTGCATTCCTATTGGAAGCAAATAAGCCAGTCCAAGCAGGTATCCCTGCAGCAATATTTTAGTCATATGGCGCTTCCATCCTTCTTTTGAATGAGTTTTTTCAAGTGTTTAATATGGTAAGTTCCATACTCGGGAATATTGAATTCCATTTTATCTCCCCCTCATTTGTTCCATTATATCAAAATTACGCAAAAGAAAAAGCGGGTCTCTATTATAATAGAGACCCGCTTTTGATATCTAAATACTAATATTCCATTTCTGCCATTCGTGTGTAGCTTCTATATCTGCTCTTGGCATCCTTCTCAGCTTTGGCAAACAATTCTTTTGCCAATTCTGGGAATGCGAATTCGAGAGATGTGTATCTAACCTCACTCTTGATGAAGTCTTGGAAGGATGCAGTCGGCTCTTTGGAATCAAGAACAAACGGATTCTTGCCTTCTTGTTCAAGAAGCGGATTGAATCTCCACATATGCCAGTAACCAGCCTCTACTGCTTTTTTCTCCTGCTCTTGGGACTTGCCCATGCCGGCTTTGATACCGTGGTTTATACAAGGAGAATAAGCTATGATGAGTGATGGTCCCTTGTAGCTTTCAGCTTCGACAAGAGCCTTCAAAAATTGGTTCTTGTTGGCGCCCATTGAAACTTGTGCAACATATACGTAACCGTAGTTTGTTGCCATCAAGCCGAGGTCTTTCTTCTTGACTCTCTTGCCGGAAGCCGCAAACTTAGCGACTGCAGCGGTAGGAGTAGCTTTTGAAGACTGTCCGCCTGTGTTTGAGTATACTTCTGTATCGAATACGAATACATTTACGTCTTCACCTGAAGCGAGGACGTGGTCGAGTCCGCCGTAGCCGATGTCATAAGCCCATCCGTCACCACCGAAGATCCAAACGGATTTCTTAATCAAGAAATCTTTCTTTTCTTCTATTTCAGCAAGCATTTCGTTTACTTGAGCGTTTCCAAGGTCTTTTCCGAAGAGCTTAACAACATCTGCCGAAACAGCTTTTGTCTTGTCTCCGTCTTCCTTAGCTTCGAGCCATGCTGTAAATGCAGCTTTTGCTTCTTCTGTAACGCCTTTTTCCATTGCCTCAGTCATAAGACCGGACAATCTGTCTCTCATTTGGTTTGTAGCAAGTGCCATTCCGTAACCATACTCGGCGTTGTCCTCAAAGAGCGAGTTAGCCCAAGCCGGGCCTTTGCCTTCTGCATTTGTAGTGTAAGGAGTTGCAGGTGCTGAGCCGCCCCAAATTGATGAACATCCGGTTGCGTTTGCTATGAGCATTCTGTCACCAAACAATTGAGTTACAACCTTAGCGTAAGGAGTTTCTCCGCAACCTGCGCATGCGCCCGAGAATTCGAAGAGCGGTTGTGCAAACTGGCTGCCTTTAACAGTAGTAATTGGCATCTTATCATCCTTGACAGGAAGACTAACTGCATAATCCCAGTTGGGAACTTGTACGTCTGTTTGTGTTCCTATAGGTTTCATTTGAAGAGCTCCTACTGGACAAATATCGGCGCAGTTGCCGCAACCTGTGCAGTCCAAGGTTGAAACCTGAATTTTATATTGAAGTTCTTCAAGTCCTTTGCCCATTGCTTTCTTGGTTGCAAAGCCTTCAGGAGCTGCAGATACTTCTTCTTCTGTGAGAAGGAAAGGTCTGATAACTGCATGAGGACAAACAAATGAACATTGGTTACATTGGATACACTTGTCTGTGAGCCACTCCGGAACGTTTACTGCGATTCCGCGTTTTTCATAGGCTGCTGTTCCGGCAGGGAATGATCCATCTTCTCTTCCTAGGAATGCGCTTACAGGAAGGTCGTCTCCCTTTTGAGCTGCGATGGGTTCCATAACCTTTGTGATAAATTCGGGTGCGTCGGTTGCTACAGCTAAAGCTGCTTCAATCTTCAAGTCTTTCCAGGCTGCAGGTACGTCAACCTTGACAAACTTAGTGGCTCCGGCGTCAACCGCTTCGTAGTTCATTGAAACAATCTTTTCACCTTTTTTACCATAAGACTTCTTGATTGCTTCCTTGAGGTATTTGGTGGCATCTTCAACTGAAATAACTTTAGCTAGCGTGAAGAATGCGGATTGCATTATCATGTTGATCCTGTTTCCAAGTCCGATTTCTTGACCTATTTTAGTAGCATTGATTGTGTAGAAGTTAATGTCATTTGCCGCAATGTATTTCTTGATTCCAGCAGGAAGATGTACTTCAAGCTCTTCGGGTGTCCAAATCGTATTTAATACGAATATTCCGCCCTTCTTAAGACCCTTTACCAAGTCGTACTTGTCAACGTATGATTGGTTGTGGCAAGCCACATAGTCAGCTACATTGATAAGGTATGTCGAACGGATTGGCTTCTTGCCGAAACGAAGGTGGGAAACCGTGATTCCGCCAGACTTCTTGGAGTCGTATGAGAAGTATCCTTGCGCGTACATGTCGGTGTGGTCGCCGATAATCTTGATGGCGTTTTTGTTTGCTCCAACCGTACCGTCCGAGCCGAGGCCCCAGAACTTGCAACGGATAGTATCTTTAGACTCTGTATCGATTTCATCTTCGATTTTCAAGGATGTGAAGGTTACATCATCATTGATACCGATTGTGAATTGGTTTTTCTTTTCTCCAAGCATGTTGTCGAAAACAGCCTTAATTTGAGAAGGAAGTGTGTCTTTTGAACCCAGTCCATATCTTCCGCCAAGAATTTGAGGAGCATTTTCTTTTTCGTAGTACATGTTTCTGACGTCCAGGTATAGAGGTTCTCCCATGGCGCCGGGCTCTTTTGTTCTGTCAAGAACTGTAATCTGCTTTACAGTTGCAGGCATTACTTCCATGAAATACTTCTCTGCGAAAGGTCTGTAGAGATGTACTTTGATTAGACCAACTTTTTCGCCCTTTGCCATCAAGTAATCGACAGTTTCTTCAGCCGCTTCGGTTACCGAACCCATAGCGATGATTACACGCTCTGCGTCAGCTGCTCCGTAGTAGTTGAAAGGCTTGTATTCTCTTCCTGTAACTTCGCTGATTTGCTTCATGTAATCTGCAACAATAGCGGGAACTGCATCGTAGAAACGGTTTGCAGATTCTTTAGCTTGGAAGTAGATGTCAGGGTTTTGTGCAGTACCCTTTGTTATAGGATGCTCAGGATTAAGAGCATTCTTTCTGAATTTTTTTACTGCGTCCATGTCAACCATGTTTTTGTATACTTCATAGTCGATTAGTTCAACCTTCTGAATTTCATGAGAAGATCTGAATCCGTCGAAGAAATGTACGAAAGGCAGGCTGGCTTTGATTGCGCTAAGATGTGCAACGCCGGCAAGGTCAATAATTTCCTGTACGCTGCCCGATGCAAGCATTGCGAATCCTGTCTGTCTTGCGGCCATAACGTCTGAATGGTCTCCGAAGATTGAAAGGGCATGGCCTGCAATGGCTCTTGCGCTAACATGGAAAACGCCCGGAAGAAGTTCGCCGGAAATTTTATACATGTTCGGAATCATAAGCAAAAGACCTTGTGATGCTGTGAATGTGCTTGTAAGTGCGCCAGCAGTCAATGAACCGTGAACGGCACCTGATGCTCCGCCTTCTGATTGAAGCTCTGAAACCTTTACTTCTTGTCCGAAAATATTCTTTCGTCCATTGGCGGACCACTCATCTATGTACTCTGCCATTGGTGAAGATGGTGTGATCGGGAAAATCGCCGCGACATCAGTGAACGCATATGCTACGTGCGCAGCTGCCGTGTTTCCATCCATTGTTTTGAAAACTTTTTTACTCATTGAAATACACCCCCATGTGTTTTTAAATGTTTGAAATATGCATGCTAACCTTAGTATAGTATACAATATACTTTGAGTCAACGTTACCTTTTTAACAATCATTCATTTCCGCTTTTTGGGGAAAACCTGCCTTCAAATCATGAAAAATCTCTTTAAAAACATCAAAAACATCCAAGCAATGGAAAAAACAAGAGCTCCCGCAATTGCCTTTGAGAATTACGTCATTGCTGAAAACTTCTATATTTATGCCTGTTTTTTGCTTTTGCCTCCGGTTTTCTCACTCCAAAGCCTTTCTGCAACCGGGCCCCATTCGGAGGCAGGTTTATCGCATTTTGCGCAAAGCTCTTCAGCTGTCTCATGATCCACGGGTTGAGTAGAGCAAGCATCCGATTTATTCACCATGTCTACGAGCTTCTCCGGATTGTCAAACATGGGACACGGTCTTAGATGGTTGTTATTGAATGGGTACTGCCTGCGATATTGCATAAATATCGGCGATTTAAGCGCATCAAGCAAAGACACTTCCTTAATGTTCACATTAGAGTAATGAATGAATGCGCAGGGCTCAACATCGCCGTTTGCGTTTATGTGAAGATATTTCCTGCCGCCGGCTATGCATCCGCTCACGTATTCGCCGTCGTTCCAGAAGTCGAGAACAAATATTGGCTTCCCCGCTCTTATCTCCCTTACTCTTTTGTACATGTGTGCCCTCTGAGAACTTGTAGCTAGGAGACTTGTGTCGGCATCCTTGCCAAGTGGCATGTATGTAAAATACCATCCGAACAGGCATCCATGCTCCTCCACAAAGTCTATATATTCGTCAGATCCTACAACATCGGTATTCTTGCTATGGTAACAGGTAGAAAATCCGAATAGTATTCCATGCCTCTTGAGCGTTTCCATAGCCTTTACAACTTTTTTGAATGTCCCTTTTCCTCTCCTCATGTCGGTTTCTTTTTCAAATCCCTCCACGCTGATTGCAAAAGCAATATTCCCAAGCATCTGTACTTTTTTTGCAAAAGAATCATCAATAAGCGTTCCGTTTGTGAAGGCAAGGAACATGCAATCGTCATGAATCTCGGCAAGGCGAAGAATGTCATCCTTCCTCATTGTAGGCTCTCCGCCCGAATATATATACATGTATGTACCTATTCCCTTGCCTTCCCTAATTATTCGGTCAAGTGTGTCAAAGTCGAGTTCATCTTTCTTATTGTATTCAGCCGCCCAGCAGCCTATGCACTTAAGGTTGCATCTTGTAGTTGGATCCATAAGAATAGCCCAAGGTATATTGCAGTCGTTTTCATCTTCTGCACGTTTTGCTTCCGGTCTTCCATAAAGATAGGCATTCAGCACAAAATTTTTTATCATCTTTTTCCTTACATTCGGATGCAGCTCGGACAGGATTTTTTCCATATAGTACCTTTTACTTCCGTCCTTGGTGTTCCATGCTTTTGATATTGCCTGCATCACTTTCTTATTGTCGCCTTCTGCGGCAATTTTGCTTCCCAAATTAATCATCTTCCCCAGATTTTTTACAGGATCCATGTCCAGATACTTTATCCCCTCGTCTACAAGTAATCCTTCCGTTCTTCTTTTTAAATTGTTCATTCTTACACCCCTTTTCATTGACACTCATGTCTATTTAAAATTAAAAAAATTAACTCCTTAGACCATTTAGCAAAATATCAAGCACATCCAATTTTGCTTCGATACCCTTTTCTCCGTAAAATGCCATTTGAAGAAGCAATGCTTCCGTGAAAACATAAATCAAATCGGCCATCGCCTTCAGATCGAATTCTCCAAGCTGTCCCTTTTCATATCCCTTTTCAAGTATTTCGAAGAACAGATCATTTATCCGTCTTGTTCGAGATTGCAGCCTTTCACTGATCCTATTCTTTTCCCTGTTCGTTACAAGCCATAGCTCAACTATCACTATTATCAAGTCGTTCTTTCTATAATCGTCTATTGTTTGGCGGACTATCTTTGCTATTGCGGACAACGCATCGTCCTCGGTTGCCATTACAATGTCAAAATCCTTGCTCAGGCATGCAAATGCCATATCGATTGCGAAATCATATATTTCATCCTTGTTGCTGAAGTATTGATAGAAATTTGTTCTGCCCATACCGCTTCTTTTTGCTATGTCGGATATGTTGGCGCTATAGTAGCCTTTTTCTATAAAAATTTCTATGGCTTTTACTGCTATTTCTTTTTTCTTTTCCTCATAATCTACGATTTTCGGCATTTTTTCTCCTTATGGTTTAACAAGCTACAAATATATTATAACATTATTGACAGTTGCGTCAATATAAAACAATAAAAAAGGACGGCTTTGCCGCCCCGTGTTAAATCATGGAACATATTGCTCGGTTATGCTTCTTACGCAGCCGTCTTTTGTCACAATCCAGAACGGAGGAGTCCAACCACCTTTATATGTATTTAAATACTCGAAAAATTCACTTGCATCGGAAGTCGAATAGTTCCACTCGTTTCCATGGTTATGAAAAATATACTCGGTGTTTTCATTTACTTCGAAAAATTGTGGATAGCTTGCCGGATTGTAGATATAGAATCCGCCCGGCATATCGTCGTCCTTTGACAGGCCAAGTTCGTTTATACGCTCTTCATCATCGTAGGTTATCCACTCGATTCGGTCGAGATGGAAGAAGCCTTTCTCTAAGTTAAAGTCAGACACAAAGCCTATGTATGTGCTTATAGGTGTTTCATAAAAATCCTGGACGGAGGTCGGATTCATTATTTCTATTTCTTCCAACGCCGTAGTTTGCCCCAATGTGACAATAATATATTCATACGCCACCTGTTCGGGGTCCAGGAGTCCCACCCGGTGACCCTCGTCGCATTGCTTTTGCAGGTTGTCATAGTAGTCAGTCAAAGCCAAATCAACTTGCGGGTCGTCATAGTAGACGCTGCCGTTTCCATCCATCCATCTCTCAACGCACCAGATGCCCGCACCTCCCTGCCTTGATGGCTGCGACAACAATAGCTGGCTTGTCTCGCCTGTGGAAAGAAGGAATTTTGCAACGGCATGGTTTCCGGGATAGCTTTCATTCGAAATCAGATTGTTTCTTTCCATAAATTCTCTTAGGGCTATTTCGTATCCGGATATTGTGCTTCCCATTTCTCCCGATTTTATGCTTCCCAATAGTTTGGGACTGTCGCTCTCAAACGAAAATACCAGGATCGGCTTGCCCATGCTAGCGTCCTCGGTAATCCATCCGTCAATCTGGTTCATGCCTCCGGCCATGACGACCTCGTCTATGTTCTCAGGCTTTATCCTGTATTCTATTTTCCACAGTTCGATGCTAAAGCCGGTCAATTGGTTGAATGAATGCAATTTTTCAAGCTTGACAATCTTGCTTTCTGATACATCGAAATTGTTTTCATACATCTCTACTTCATGGTTTAAAAACTCCTGTGCATAATCCTCAACTGTTTTATCCTCAACTATCTTATCTGAAACGTCAGGATTTGTTATTAGGCCAATACTAATAGCCGAAACGATAACTACCGCAAGAATGATTACCCAAAACGATGGTTTCCTATAGTTAAGTATGTTTTTAATCCTGCCCTTGGGGTTACTCTCGCCAAAAGCAAGCGGACATGCTCCCATTGTTCTTCTTTGCGCAGAAATAGAAAGAAGTGATGACGAATAGTCCTTCTTTATTCCGCTTCCCATACTCCTTATTACGCTTTCATCGCAGCTTAGTTCCATATCCTCGCTCATGAGAAAAACTCCCGCCCAGACAAGCGGATTGAACCAGTGCAGGCAAAGCGTCAGAAAGGCTAACGGTTTTATTATGTGGTCAAATCTTTTTATGTGTGTCTCTTCATGCCTTACTATGTATGATTTTTCGTTTTCCGAAAGATTGTCCGGAATGTAAATGCGGGGATTCATAATGCCGAATACAAAAGGCGTTTTTATTACAGATATCTCATAGACATTGTCCGAAACATGTTCCGCATCCATCAATCTTTTACTCAGCCTGAACATCGCAATTATGCTGTAGCAAACAAGCAATGCCACTCCAGCTATCCAAACAGCAGTACCCGTTGAAATCCAGATTTGCATCGGATCAACGCTACTTACAAGGCCGGTTGCCTGCACCGATCCATGTGCCACTCCGCCGGCCAATACTGCCTCGCCACCGGTCGGCCTGTTTATTGCCCGGATTATGTCCTGCGACATAGTCTGAGTCTTGGATGGAATCAGACTGAAAAAACCTTTGATGGAGAATGGACAAATCAGCCTGAACAAAACAGGCAACCAGAGTGCATATGAAAAAACCTTTGGACATTTCTTAAGAAGCAAACGCATGGCCATCACAAACAGGATTACATAGGAAGCTGTCACGCTCATGTCCAGAATATGCAAAAATATTTTATCCATATTCATTCCTCCTTATGCGAATCGATGAGCTTTTGCAGTTCATCGATTTCCTTGCCGCTCAATTTCTTGCTGTTTGCAAATGCCGCCAGGAATCTGGGCAATGAACCTCCAAAACCCCCATCGAGGATTTGTTTGCTTTGTTCGGTGTAAAATTCCTCTCTTGTAAGAACTGCCGACACCGTCCCTTTTCTGTTCTCGAATACACCTTTTTTCTCAAGTTTTTTAAGCATCGTATATGTGGTAGACTTTTTCCATCCTATTTCAGTCCTGCACAACTTGACCAAATCCGATGATGAAACAAGTTCATTCGTCCAAATGATCTCTGCAAGCTTGTTTTCAGCTTCAGTGAGTCTCAGTTCTTCCATTTTTCCTCCCCTTTTTTTGGTCTATGTTTTATAAACTATATTTTCAGTTTAAACTTTATAGACCAAATTGTCAACCTTTCTAATGAAAAATAAAAGGCTGTCCGCAAAAGCGTTCAACCTTCATTCCTGAGTTTAGAACTTAAAAATACAAAAAACTAGCCGTAACTATTGTAATCAGTTATTTTCAGGCTAGTTTTCATTGATTTTATTTGTTGTGTACTATTTCCTTTTTGTATTTCCTTATTTCTTCTAGTCTTACAAATTT
>JAENWJ010000038.1 GCA_016649995.1 Peptostreptococcaceae bacterium | reverse complement strand
ATTTCTATCATAACTCCCATTGAATTGATTTTTCGACATGACATGGAAGTTTCTAGCCATCATTATCATTGAAGCAATAGCATATTCAGTCATATGGATTTTGTGAATACCTCTTCCATTTGTCAGCAAAATGCCACGCTTTCCAATATTCTCAAGTGGCATTTGATCCACACCCGCGCTTAGACTTTGAATCCATTTGATTTTTTGTGCCTTATCCAGCATTTCCTGAGTGAACCTTAATCCGAATAAAACATCCGCATCCGGCAGTTCTTTCATCATTCCGATTTTATTATCACAAACGACAACAAGGTCGTTAGGATAATCTTTTCTCATTTCCTCTATAAAAAGCTCCGGCATCACCATATGTGGCTTAAAATTGTTAATCAATATTTTCACTTATAAATCCTCCTTAAAACTTTTATACAGTTTATCACAAATTTCGGCATTACAACTTAGAAAAATGTCAAACAGCCTAATCAATCGTGTATCCGCCATTTTAAAACAACTATTACACACATAAAATCAAGCCATCCATCATCTTTTCGGATAGCTTGATTCAGCAGTTGTAAGCACTTTTGAAATGTTTCTTATATTTAGTTGTATTCGTTGAAATTTTATTTTCTATCTCGCATACCTCCTAAGTGGTTCTATGGGTTCTACTTAAGAAAATACTGTAGTTCTTCAACCTCTTAATCACGTTTTTTCTTTTACAGACTGCAGAGCCTGTTTATTAAGTCCTTACACTGCCTCTATATGAAGCCCCTTTTACAGGAGCTTGATATAGTTTTGTTATATTATTATGTTACCCAAGCATATCAATTCTAAACATTTTTAACTCTATTTTAAAGTGGTATAATATAACTAAACAAGGCAAAACAAGGAGCATCAAGCATGGACTTCAATCTCATAAGAAAAAAATTGCATAATCATTTTCCCATTCCCGAGGGAAACAACAAATTAGCTTCCGTACTGCTTCCTATTGTAGAAGTAGACGGTCGCATTCACCTTCTTTTCGAGGTGCGTTCCTCAAATCTTAAAACACAGCCTCGCGAAATATGCTTTCCGGGCGGAGGAATTGAAAAAAACGAAGCCCCCAGCCAGTCGGCTCTCAGAGAAACAATGGAAGAATTGAACCTGACTCAAAAACAAATACGCCTCATAGGGGCCATAGATCGCATAAGTACGCCTTTCAACCTATTCATATATTGCTATGTGGGCATCTTGGACATAAAAAACATAAACAATATTTCATTTAGCCGAGATGAGGTGCAAAGCGTTTTCACAGTGCCACTGGACTTTTTCTTGGAAAACGATCCCCACATACACTATCTGGGCATGAAACTCGATATTCCCGTGGACTTCCCCTTCGACAAAATACAGAACGGAAAAGGCTACAACTGGAGAAACGGACACTATCCTGTCCATTTCTATGAATATGACGGCAATGTCATTTGGGGAATGACCGCAAGGATGGTCCACAATTTTGCTAACATACTAAAAGACATTGATTAAGGAGGTTTTTTTATGTCTTCCATTGGCGCATTTTTTGATATTGACGGTACTCTATACCGAAACTCTTTGATGATTGAACATTTTAAAAAACTGATGAAATACGAAGTAATAGATCCCGCCCTTTGGCATACAAAGGTAAAAGGAACATATGAAAATTGGGAAAAGAGGCGTGGCAACTATGATGACTACCTGCTTGAATTAGCAGATGTATATATCAATGCCCTAAAGGGTCTTGACAAAAACATGCTTGAATTCATAACTAATCAAGTCATCGACCGCAAGGGAGATAATGTATATGTCTATACCCGGGAGATGATACGCTGGCACAAGGAACAGAACCACAGGATTCTGTTCATCTCCGGAAGTCCCTCTTTTCTGGTTCGTAAAATGGCCGAAAAATACGGAGTCGACGATTACAAAGCCTCCTTCTACGAGGTTGATTCCCTCAACCGATTCACCGGTGAAATCCATCAAATGTGGGATTCTGAAAATAAAAAAAAGGCCATGAACGCCTTTGTGAAAGACTATGCAATCGATTTGTCCAAAAGCTATGCCTACGGAGATACCGCAGGCGATTTGTCCATGTTTGAAATGGTCGCCCATCCTGTAGCCATCAACCCGACGAAAGAACTTCTTATGGGAATAAAGAGCCGAAAGGACCTTAGCGAACGCATGGAGATTATCGTTGAAAGAAAAGACCTGATTTACCATTTGGACGCGTCGGTGGAAATAGGAGAAAAGTAGTAGGCAGCAGGCAGTGGGCAGTGGGCAGTGGGCAGTGGGCAGTGGGCAGAAAAAACAAGGACAACTACAGCTAGCAGCTTGCAGTGAACAGTGAAAACGAATAGCAAAAACGAACAGCAAAAACAAGAGCAAAATCAAAACCCGAAATGCACATGCATACTCAGTGGTCGATTTTGCTCTTGTTCTGTTTTTGTCTTTGCTTTTGTTTTTGTCTGCAAACTGCCTGCTGCCTGCTGCCAACTGTTTTTTCTACCCCAATCTCTTCACAGCTTCAAAGCCAATCAAAACCGCTCCCAATCCTAAAAAAACATTCATAAAAACATTGATTATTGCAAGATGAAAACGTGCGTTCTGCAAGAGTTCTACTGTCTCGAATGAAAAGGTTGAAAAGGTTGTAAGCGCTCCCAAAAGGCCGGTAATTGCCAATAGCTTCATGTTCGGTTCTAGTTCAGATATGTTCAAATGATATGACATTAAAGCCCCTATAATAATACACCCAATAACATTTACGGACAGTGTTCCCCAAAAATGATGCGTCTTAAAATTCGAATTCACCAAATATGATATCCAATACCTAAGATTGCTTCCTATAAATCCCCCGATGCCTATAGCTAGTACCTTCTGCACGCGTTTGTCCCCTCTTTTCTTTCGAATGCCTTTAGTCTACATTAAAAGAAACACGGAATCAACTGCTATGCATGGAATACACTAATCTAGCCCGGCATATGCCGAGCTAGATTAGTGTTAAAAGCAATATCTATCTTTCAAATACGGCTCCGGTACTGGCTGATGTCACCAATTTGCTGTATCTTGAAAGATAGGTTCCGGGTTTAGCTTTAGTAGGCGGTTTAATCCATGCCTTTCGTCTTTCATTAAGAACCTCGTCGCTTAAAGCAACTTCAAGCAAACGATTTGGTATATCAATATTGATAATATCTCCTTCTTCAATCAATGCAATTGTTCCACCTACCATTGCTTCCGGAGAAACATGACCTATGCACGGGCCTCTAGTCGCTCCCGAAAACCTTCCATCAGTAATGAGAGCAACAGATTTTTCGAGTCCCATTCCAGCAATCGCAGCAGTCGGGCTAAGCATCTCTCTCATACCCGGTCCACCCTTTGGTCCTTCGTATCTAATTACTACAACATCTCCAGATTTGATTTCCTTTTGGAGTATTGCTGCGTATGCATCCTCCTCTGAATTATACACACGAGCCGGACCGCTATGCTTCATCATTTCCGGCCCTACCGCCGATTGCTTTACTACGCTTCCATCTATGGCCAGATTGCCCTTAAGGACTGCTATTCCACCTTCCTTAATATATGGATTGTCCATAGAACGTATTACAGATGAATCCTTTATAACGGCTTTTTCGACCACCTCTGACAATGTCTTTCCCGTTACGGTCAAGCATGTTCCGTCAATCTTACCGGCATCCAAAAGCATTTTTATGACCGCTGATATGCCACCTGCCTTATCCAAATCATCCATTGTATGAAGGCCTGCCGGGCTAAGCTTGGTTATGTTTGGAACCGTTCTGCTTATTTCATCAAAATCGTCCAAAGTTATTTCCACTTCAGCCTCATTGGCTATTGCAAGCAAATGCAAAGCCGTGTTTGTAGAACCACCTATTGCCATGTCTACGGTAATGGCATTCCTGAATGCCGATTTAGTCATTATATCCCTTGGCTTTAGGTCGTTTCTTACAGCTTCCATAATCTGCATTCCTGCATATTTCGCCAATTGTTTCCTTCTTCCATATGGAGCCGGTATCGTGCCATTTCCGGGAAGAGCTATGCCTAATACTTCAGCAAGCGAATTCATTGTATTGGCTGTGAAAAGCCCTGCGCAGCTTCCGCATGTAGGACATGAATTAATCTCTATGTCGTAAAACTCATCCTCGGTTATCTTTCCCTCGCTGTATTTGGAAACAGCCTCAAAAGCCCCATTTGCCAAATCAATTTTCTTTCCATTTGACTCTCCCGGCAGCATAGGTCCACCACTCACATAAACCGCAGGAATGTTCATCCTGGCAGCAGCCATAAGCATTCCTGGGACAATTTTATCGCAATTGCCTACCAATACCATGCCATCGAACTTGTGCCCCATCGTCACCGCTTCGATCGAATCGGCTATTAGCTCCCTAGTGGACAACGGATATTTCATTCCCGAATGGTTCATCGCTATTCCGTCACAAATACCTATTGCAGGAAATTCCATGGGCGTTCCTCCGGAGGAATACACTCCCATCTTCACTGCGGAAGCTATTTCATCAAGATGAAAATGTCCCGGTATGATTTCATTTTGCGCATTCACTACGGCAATCAAAGGTTTTTCCAGATCTTCTTTGGTATATCCCATTGCGTACATAAGGGAACGGTGCGGCGCCCTCACAGCGCCTTTTTTCACTTCATCGCTTCTCATAGGCTTATCCTCCTGTTTATTATTAGTTTTAATGTAACCTAGCCATTGTTATTAAAACTATTAAATTCCACTTCAAAAAATGAATATTTCACTTATTATATCACAGCACAAAAAAAATGCACCCCCAAAGGTGTATAATCCTATAATATGTCTATTTAAGAAGGAATTCTCGGTTGTTTATGTTTATGATTTCTATTTAACGACTCGAGAATCCTCCTTGCTTTTAAATATTTAAAATCATTTGTATTCTCCATGTATTTCCTTGCCAGCAGTCTCGACAATTTTGTTATTTTTATCTAAAAACACTATTTTGGGAACCAATTTCTTGGCTTCTTCTTCATCTATCCAGCAATAGGAAATTATTATTACCTCGTCGCCAGGCTGGACTCTTCTTGCGGCCGCTCCATTTAGGCAGATTACTCCACTGCCCCTTTGGCCCTCAATTATATATGTTTCGATGCGTTCGCCGTTGAAGTTGTTTACAATCTGGACCCTTTCACCTTCAAGCATGCCTGCCCCGTCCATCAAGTCTCTATCTATGGTTATACTCCCCACGTAATGCAGATTGGCTTCGGTAACAACAGCCTTGTGGATTTTTCCCTTAAACATATTCAATAACAAATTACTCAACCTCCAAACGTATATTGTCAATCAGTCTTGCCTTTCCAAACCGCACAGCCAATGCAATTAGAACATTGCCCTTCAATTTTTCCATATGCTCTATTCTATCTGCATCGACAAGCTCTACATAGTCTATTTCAGACAAAGGCTCTTTCCTTATCCTGTCTTCAATCATCGTTTTTATTTTAAGAGGATCCCTTTCGCCCGATGAAACAAGGTCTGCCGCTTCCTTTAGTGACCTGTTCAAAACAAGTGCGGCTTCTCTCTCTTCTTTGGTAAGATAAATATTTCTGGAACTTTTCGCAAGACCGTCAGCTTCCCTGACTATAGGACAAACCACGATTTCAATGTCAAAATTCAAGTCCCTGACCATGCGCTTTATCACAGCCACCTGCTGTGCGTCCTTCTGCCCGAAATATGCCCTGTCGGGGCTAACAATGTTGAAAAGCTTGCTTACAACCGATGTGACTCCCCCGAAATGTGTAGGCCTTGTTTTACCACAAAGACCCTTGGTCAATTCTCCGGTGACATCCACATATGTCCCGTAATCTTCATAATACATTTCATCTTTATCGGGAGCAAACAGCAAATCCGCTCCTTCGCTTTCGCAAAGCGATGCATCCTTTTCCAAATCTTTTGGATAACTATCGAGATCCTCCCCCGGACCAAATTGCGTAGGATTCACGAAAAGGCTAACAACAACCAAATCATTTTCTTTTCGAGCACGCTTGATTAGCGATAGATGTCCCTCGTGCAGATATCCCATCGTCGGAACCAAGCCTACGCTTTTGCCATTTCTTACAGCCTCTTTCAAGCGATAGCGAAGAACGTCTATCTCATTTATTGTATCCATTTTCAGTTCCTCCTATTTAAGCTTCTCCAATATTGAAGCATCTATTTTGAATGTATGCTTCTTTTCCGGAAATGCCCCGCTTCTTATTTCTTCACCGTATGAGACAACCGCATCTTTTATTGACGAGCCAACCTGTGCATATTGCTTAGCAAACTTCGGCACAAAATCGCTGTACATTCCAAGCATATCCTGGGTTACAAGCACTTGTCCGTCGCAGCCGGAGCCTGCTCCAATTCCTATTGTAGGAATTGTAAGCTTCTCTGAGATAATCGTAGCCAAATCAGCCGGAACACATTCGAGAACTATTGCGAATACCCCTATTTCTTCAAGAAGCAAAGCGTCATTAATTATCTTTTTTGCCGCATCCTCCGATTTACCTTGAACCTTGAACCCTCCAAACATATTAACCGATTGCGGTGTTAGTCCCAAATGGCCCACTACAGGAATCTGAGCGTTTATAACCGCGCGTATCTTGTCCGCAATCTCACTTCCGCCTTCAAGCTTTACAGATTGGGCCAATCCCTCTTTGATAAGCCTTCCCGCATTTCTAACGGTTTCCTCTATGCTGATATGATAACTCATAAATGGCATGTCTCCGATAACCATCGCCCCTTTTACCCCCCTTGAAACAGCTCGGCAATGATGAATCATATCCTCCATTGTCACCTGCAAAGTATCCTCATATCCAAGCACAACCATACCCAACGAATCTCCAACTAGAAGACTGTCAACACCGGCCTCATCCAGCAATTTAGCCATTGAATAATCATAGGCCGTAAGCATTGAAACCTTTCTTCCCTTTGCTTTTGATTCAATAAAGTCGTTAACCGTAAACCTTTTAGCCATTCAACTCACCCCTTTTTAGTATTTTTATTATTTCGTTTATTTTCTCCTCCGGCTGAAGACCGTACCGACTTACATAATCGGCCGTCTGCAGTCCCATAAACCGGTAAAACTCCTCTTTGTCTTTCGGCAATTCACTGAAAGCCTCCATATGCCTTTGAATAACGCTTGAATCACCCCTTGATATGGGTCCGGTCAAAGTCTTATCAGGTCCGCCATCCTCGGCATTCTGCACGGTTCCCTTAACGAGAGGCAAAAGCGCTTTGGCTGCATCTTCCCTGGAAAGACCCATGTCGCCGTATAAAGAAAATGCATAATCAAGAAGTACAGTTACATAATTTGAAGCTACACAGGCCGCCGCATGGTAAAGAGCTTTCTTTTTTGTGTCGATTATAAAAAATTCACATCCGGTTTCTTTCAAAAACCGGGTCATAAACTCCATTTTTTCAGAATCCCCCTCCAATGAAAAAACCGCTTCCTTAATTCTCGAGCATGCTTTCGCAGGTTCTGCAAAAGAAAGAAGTGGGTGGAGGGAATATGTATGGCAACCCTTGTTTTTTAAAGCAGACAGAATATCCGAACCTAGCGCTCCGCTCATATGCACAACTACAGTTCCTGCTCTGACAACTCCCAAGTCCGCCAACGTTTCGGAAACCTTGCGTATCTGATCGTCGTTGACTGTAAGAAACAGCATATCCGCATCTCTCGAGATCTCCTCTATATTTTCGTACCAAGCTGTCCCTGCAAAAGATGCGGCTTCCTTCGCCGATTTATTTGTCCTGCTGAAATAACCTAAAACTTCATATCCGGAACTTTTTAAGAATTTGCCATACGCTTTTCCGACTCTTCCACCACCGATAAACCCTATCTTCAAACACGCCACCCCCATTTAAAAATGCAAAAACGCCCGTTGGCTCAAAGCCGGCGGGCATGCGAAAACAAAACAATAAAAGCCTTCCTAAGCAATCGCATAGAAAGGCACAATAATCCATAAAAGTCTTGTCACCTCTGTCTCGGTCCATTGGCTCAGAGCAGAATCTCAATCTGTATTAAATTGTATTAAAACAAATAAACCGCAGTATGGCTCAAAACGATGCCACCTGCGGTCATTTTAACATAATCCATTTCTTAAATCAAGCCGGGTTATTATTTCCCAATCACATTCACATCCATGTGCGGATATGGAATCTCTATTCCATTGCTGTCGAACGCTTCCTTAACTTGCTCCTGCATGTCAAAGAAAACTGTCCAATAGTCTTCCTTTTCGACCCATACCCTAACAACGAAATTAATCGAACTGTCTCCGTGCTCGGAAAGCCTCACAAAAGGCTCCGGATTTTTTAAGATCAAATCATGAGCTTCAACAACCTCTCCAATAACCTTTTTCACCTCAGTTATATCTGACCCGAAACCCACTCCAAATGTTATATCGACTCGTCGAGTCTCATTTAGAGAATAATTGACCACGCTATTATTAGATAAACTGCCATTTGGAATAATAATAGTCTTATTTTCAGGTGTCACGAGTATCGTGTATAAAATCTGTATTTCACGTACAGTTCCGTTATAGCCAACCGCATCGATGTAGTCCCCTACGTTAAATGGTCTAAATACGAGAATCAAAACTCCTCCTGCAAAATTAGACAAGCTGCCCTGTAAAGCCAAGCCAATAGCCAAACCTGCGGCCCCTAATATGGCAATGAAACTTGTCATGGGTACACCTAGTATGGTAACTACTGTAACGACCAAAATGACTTTAAAAGCCATTCGAATAAATGATTTCGTAAATTTAAATAAAGTTTCATCGGCTTTGCTTTTTTCCAAAGCCTTAACAATCAATCCCATTATCAGCTTTATCACAAATGCCCCAACAAACCAAACAACCAATGCCCCTAAAATTTTCATCCCCAATGCACCTAAGTAAATTCTAATTGCTGTCAAAGTTTCATAACTCATATATTTCCTCCTTTTTCTCTTTTACCTTTTTTTACCCTTTTGTTTTTTATTTATTATCCGGAACGGAAACCTTGATTCCTTCCTCCAACTCGTTCCCCGGGGAAAGAACAACCACATCGCCTTCCACTACGCCGTTTTCTATGGCAAAATAATCGTTGCCTTCAAAAATAACCTTTATAGGCTTTAGGACCGTCTTTCCGCCTTCGACCACAAAAACATGAGGCTCATCTCCAATTTTGAAAACTGCATTGTCGGGAACTCTTAGAATGTCGTCCATCTGCCTGGTTATTATTTTTACATCGACTTCATATCCGAGGCGAATTCTGTCAGCAAGGGCTTCCGAAACCATCTCGATCTTGACCCTCTTTTGTTCTATTCCAAGCTCCGACACCTTGCTGAAAGCCTTGGGCGATATTCTTTCCACCACGCCCTTTATCTCCTCAAGCCCGATGTCCTCGTTTTCGATTAAAACAGTCTGGCCTATTTTCACATCGCCGACATCACTCACGAGTATGTCAGCCTCAAGGAAGAGTTCTTCCATGCTCCCCATTTCGAAAAGCGGCATTCCCGGAGTAACATATTCCCCTTCCTTGACATACATACGAGTTACCAATGTATCCTCTTTTGATGTAATAGCCAACTTGTCGCGGCTGTTTTCCAGTAAATCGATTTCATATCCTATCGTCTGGCTCTGAGCCCTCGCGCTGTTATACTGGCTGAGGAACTGCCTATAGCTTTGCTGCGCCACATTATACGCTGTCTGAGCCTTCAAATAATCATCCTGGCTGATTGCTCCCTCTTCAAACAATTTCTTCATATTGTCCAAAGTGCGCGAAGCCTCGTCCCTTGCAAGCCGTGCCGCTTCAACGTATGAATATGTAGCAGAAGCATTGGCCCCGCTGAGTTGGGACGAAAGACTCTTGATTTGCAGCTCGATATCGTCCCCTTCTATTGTAGCAAGCACATCCCCCGCTTTTATTGAGTCGCCCTCTCTTACATTAACCTCTTTAACGACTCCGCTGACGTCCGAGTAAACAACATGCTCATTCTCGGATTTTGCGTATGCCGTCTCTTCGACGTACTCCAGAACCGATCCCTTTTTAGCGGCGTGAACCTCCACAGGCAGGCCTTTGTTTTGCGAAGACATATAGAAAAACCCTCCGGCTGAGACTGCTATCAAAACAATTGCTATCATTACCCATTTCTTCGTTTTTTTCTTCTTTTGATTGTTATTGCTTTTAAACTTTTCTGTCAATTTTTTATGCAATGCGATTTTCATAATGGCCTCCCTCTAAGTTATTCTATTCTTGAGCGCTTCTATAAAATCGAGTTTTTTAATCTTGAGCGAGCTAAAATATTGAGCAATCAATACATAAAACACTGTCAAAACAGCCGCATATATATATGAATTCATTTCAATCGGCGCCGTCATCGAATAAAATTCCGTTTGAAACGATGTTTCCATAAGCCTCATAAGCCATCGTCCCAATGGAATCCCGAGAACAATGCCAAAGGCCGTCATGATGAGATTCTCCTTAAGAACAATCCTATTAATCTCTTTTTTTGAAAATCCCATGATTCGAAGTGAAGAGAATTCAAGCCTACGCTCGCTTATGCTCATCATTGTAGAGTTGTAGACTATCGCAAACCCAAGTATGCCTGCAAAGAATGCATATACCGAAAGACTTGCGTAAGTCAGCTTTGTAAAATCTTTAAAGATATTCCTAAGGTCCACAATGGAGTTTACTGAGGATATGTTCGTCACATCCTCCATTTTTTCCTTCACCTTGTCGGTAGAATTCAGCATAACTCCGGTAATCATCTCGTCGTCCATAAGATACTTTTGCATGAAGCCTATGTCCATGTACGCATTAAGCCCCAGTTTCTGCTTTACTACCCCGTCCACTCTAAGTCTCACATCATCCTTAAACGGTATGAAATTTTTCACATTGACAAAGTCGCCCTTCTCCAAATCAAGTATATAGGCCATGGGCTCGCTTACGAGGATGCCGTTCGGGGACAGTGAAAGCTCGCCGCCGTCGGAATCTGTCAGGTGATAGAAAACCGTGTCCGGTTTCAGGCCTATGACACTTACTACCTTGCTTTTCCATCCGTTTTCAATCTCGAATGGAAATTCTATCTTGCCTTCAATTTCCGAAACATCAACCAGTTCGCTTATTTCCATTACCGAACGCTCGGACAGAGGCTGCGTATACGCTATCTCGTAATCCATGCGCATGAACTCTCCGTATTGATCGTAAAACATGGCTTCAAACACATTAAGCATGTGGGCCGGCATGAGAGCCACAGCAAAAGTGACGGCTATGCCCACCGATAGAAAAACAAATCTCTTCCTGCTCCTGAATACATTCCTCCATACGACCTTCCAGCTGAAACTAATGTGTTTCCAAATAAAAGTGACTCTTTGTATGTAAGTCTTACCGATTTTTTTTGGTGGTTCCGGCCTCATGGATTCCGCAGGAGCTATCTTGAGAACGCTCCGCGCGCCCCACAATCCTGCCCCTATGCAATAAATGGCGCTTAAAACAAATCCCATTCCAAGATACGTCCATGAGAAAATTCGCACCTTGAACGGTATTCTGTAGTATTCCTGATACATATTAGCCATTGGTCCCGAAAAAAGATAGCCAGCTAATACTCCTATGATAGATCCTATCGCTCCTATTATGAAGGCGTGCTCAGTATAATGCAGCAGAATATCTCTGTTGGAATAACCTATCGCCTTCAAAACTCCTATCGATGTTCTATCGTTCTTGACCATACGTGAAATCATTATGGCTATTATGGCTGCGGCGACACCGAGAAAAACCAACGGTATTGCTTTGGCCATCTGCCTTGCGCCCCTAATTTCCTCTGAGACTACCCGGTTGCTCACATGGTCTTCCCGTCTCACTATACGGCGGACTCCGTATCTTTCAAGCACCTTTTCAAGCTCGTCCTTGAATATGCCGTCCTCTTCCGGATTCTTCAGTTTGATAAGCACTTCGTTATATGACTTCGAATACCCGAACGCCTGCTGAGCGAATTCCTCAGATACATAGAAAATGCCGTATTTTGAAGGCTGTGGGAGCAGATTTTGCTCGTCCTCCATAAGATATATATATTCAGGGCTGCCTACAATGCCCCTAACATCGAGTTCGTATTCCTTTCCTCCTATTTGAGGATGTACGACATCTCCTACCTTTATGCCCCTCGCCTCGGCAAATTGTTCCAGGACCAACACATCCCTGCGCTCGTCCTGAATCCATCCACCGTCAAGAATGTACAGGTCGTTGATTCTGTTTTCAGCCTCCGGTATGGATGAAATGCCCACGTTGACCTTTTCATCTTTGTCTTCAACCTTAAGCGGCGTTCTGTAAAAGACCCTGCCCTGCACGGCTTCCACCCTCGGCATGCGGCGAATGCGCTCGAGTCCCGCTTCGTTTATCTTCGTGAGCTCAACGCTCACGTCCTGGAAATTATTCATTTTATAGTACTGTTCCACGCCAACCTGCAAATCCAACACTGCCAGTGAAATGGCCACGTAAGTCATTATGCCGACTGCCACCACCATCGATACGGCAATGAACTGCCCCTTGGCTTCCCAAATATGGCGAAACAAACGCAGATTGAATTTTTTCATTACCATTCAATCCTTTCGGGTGCGATAGGTTTGTCGTTATAAGTATCGGATACGATTCGGCCGCTTCTCATCTTGATTACGCGGTCCGCCATATCGGCAATGGCCGCATTATGAGTTATTATCATAACCGTCTTATGGTAATTCTTGTTGACCTTGTTAAGCAGCGAGAGTATTGATATGCCTGTTTTAAAATCAAGAGCGCCCGTAGGTTCATCACACAGAAGTATATCCGGATTTTTCGCAACAGCTCTGGCTATCGCTACCCGCTGTTGCTCCCCGCCACTCATTTGCGACGGAAAATGGTCCATTCGGTCGTCAAGATTTACTTCAGCCATTACCAAATCTACTTCCAGCGGATCCTCGCATATTTCCGATGCAAGCTCAACATTTTCCCGAGCCGTAAGATTTGCCATAAGATTGTAGAATTGAAACACAAATCCAACCTTGTTCCTACGATACATCGTAAGAAGTTTATCGTCATACCCGGTTATTTCATCATCTCTAAAAAACACATTTCCACCCGTAGGGACATCCATGCCACCTATTATGTTTAAAAGCGTGCTTTTCCCTGAGCCGCTCGGTCCCAAAATTACTACGAACTCTCCCTCGTAGATTTCAAAAGAAGCGTCTTCAAGCGCCCTAACCTCTACTTCTCCCATTTGATAATATTTGCTTATGCTTTCCGCTTTTATTAGTATTTTTTTGCTGGTCATATGGCTACGCTCCCTTTAAGTGGTTACTTTGACACAGGCACAAAAATCCTTTTGGGTTAAAATTATACACATTCATATATTACCATAATTTTAAAACCCAAATCAAAAAAACGGAACCCCTAACAGATTCCGTCAATGTTTTTATTTTACAGGCTTATAGTAGATTCCATCAGCCAAGATTTTACCATTGAATTCTTCATATCGAATTCCGGCAAGCATATGCTTCTGCTTTTTTCTGAATGAAAGCGATGCGAAATTAGGAGTCGGATAAATGATAGTTTCCGATAATATGCCTTCAACTCCGGCTGCCTTAAGGTCTTTTATGAAACGTCTATACAACCGGCTTCCAACTCCCTTTCCGCTGAATCCTTTCATTATAGCTATCTTGTCCACCATAACAAAATTGCCGATTCTGCTCATTTCGAATTCGGGAGACCAGTGAACATCATCAATCCAGTTCGGATGTTCGGAAAGCCACTGTTCTTTTGTGAAGGCCATCAGAAATCCCACCGTTTCGGGTGCCCTGACCACATAAAAATATTCAAGTTCATCCACCATTCTGCCAAACAGTCTCTTAAAACGCTTTGGATCGGACTGATAGTCATCCATCAAAAATCCCTTGTATGAATCATTATCCTTCGTCCCCACGCTTGCCGCCACTTTGAATATTCCCTCGACATCACTTTTTTCGGCTTTCCTCACTCGTATTCCATTAATGTCCGACCTGCGATAATCAGGCTCCTTCATTTTATTCGGTAAATCCCCATCAATCGAATCCATATTATTCCCTCCATTTATTGCGACTGGCAATATCCTATCGCTACTTCTAACAACTTAATATTATCATAAGAATTGCTAGTTGCAAAATTATATAAAAATTCTTATATGTATATATACATACCCAAAAAAACTACATGTATGTTTCTCGTCAAATAAAAAGCGCCAAAACGGCGGCTTTTATTTGACGAGAAGCTTTTAGTTCAAGGCGTTAACTAAGTTGAAAGTTGAAAGTGGAAAGTGGAAAGTGGAAAGAAAAAGATAAAAACTCGAAGATAAAAATCTTTTGCCTTTTGTATATGCTTCTATCTTTCTACTTACTACTTGCTACTTGCTACTTGCTACTTGCTACTTGCTACTTGCTACTGTTTTATTGCAACGAAGAAGTTATGATTTCTCGTCAGTCTGAAAGATTTTCAGGATTGAGGGAGTATAACTCCTCAACAACGAATATACCATCTTTCCTTATAAGTACACCGTCGAAATATATTTCGCCTCCTCCAAACTCGGGTCTTTGAATGCATACAAGGTCCCAATGTATAGCCGAATTATTGCCGTTGGAAGCCTCTTCGTAGCATTTCCCGGGAGTGAAATGAAAGCTTCCCTTAATCTTTTCATCAAAAAGGGTATCCTTCATCGCATTCTCTATATAGGGGTTCACGCCTATGGCGAATTCCCCTACAAATCTTGCTCCATCGTCCGTATCAAAAACATCGTTTATCCGCTTCGTATCGTTAGCAATCGCATTAACGATTTTTCCTTTCTCAAAATCAAGCACTATGTTTTCATATGTTACGCCCTGATAAACAGCCGGACAATTGTATGAAATTCTTCCATTTACGCTATCCCTCACCGGAGCAGTGAATACTTCTCCATCAGGTATATTCATTTCGCCCGCACATTTGATTGCAGGGATGCCCTTAATTGAAAAGCTTAGGTCCGTACCTTTTCCCTTTATATTAATCCTGTCCGTTCTTTCCATTAGCAGGACAAGGCTGTCCATTGCCTTGGACATCTTTCCATAATCGAGATTGCAAACCTTGAAATAGAAATCTTCAAATGCCTCGAGGCTCATGTCAGCAAGTTGCGCCATTGAATAGTTTGGATATCTGAGTATGACCCACTTAGTATTGTTGACCCTTTCCACGCTGTGAACCGGATTCTGATACCTCTCAATATATCGTTTCATATTTTCAGCGCCCAAATCTCCAAGTTCACTCACATTGTCCGATCCTCTTACACCTATGTAGGCATCCATCTTTTTCATGAGTGCAAGATCCACTTCGGCCATAATATCCAATTGCTCGTTGCGAGAATGCTTCAACACCTCTCTAAGCACAGTATCATCTCTATGCCATGTAAACGGATGTCCTCCCACCTCGTAAGCAGCCCTTACCAACGCCTGTGCCAGCAATTTTGTAGCCTCGCCCTTATATTCAATCAATACCTTTTCGTCTTTTTTTAATCTACAGGAATATTTAATTAAATTATTTGCAAGCTTTTCAATTCTTGGGTCCATAAAAATTTTCCTCCAATGATTTTTTTTACTTAATAATTATACCACTGTTTATTAGTTGTTCAATTCAAAGGAAATTGTAGTTTTTTGTTTATATTTTGATATAATAGGTATATACAATATGTAAATAAAATAAAAACTATTGGAGGTTCAAATGAAAAAATTTAGATGCATACCTTGTGGATACGTATATGATCCGGAAATCGGCGATTCCGATGGTGGAATCGAACCGGGAACAGATTTCGAAGATATTCCGGACGATTGGACTTGCCCAATGTGCGGCGTTACAAAAGACATGTTCGAACCTGTAGAATAGACAAATTGCAGCTAAAGCCCCGATTCCTCCGGGGCTTTGTTTTTTTTGCCCGCTGCCCACTTCTTTCACTATTTTTATCTTTTCCACATTATACTTTCCAACTTTCTGCTTTCTCTTGCTCTTGCTCTTTCTCTTTCCACTTTCTCTTTCCACTTTCT
>JAENWJ010000037.1 GCA_016649995.1 Peptostreptococcaceae bacterium | reverse complement strand
GTGCTGCCGGTAGGAACGCGAAGCAGCTTGCGCAGGATTACCTGTATCTTAATGCTGCAGGCAAGACAACCGATTCGGCAGTGGTACTTGAGCTTGTAAAGGCGATGCAGACAACGTCTGGTGCTCTTTCGGGGGACATATACACTGACGCGCCAGCATTCGATCTTCTAAGAGAATCCGGAGCTTTAAATGAAATATCCACCTCTGGCGCTGTTTCATATTTGACAGGATTACAGGGAACAGATGGATCATGGGGAGATTGGGACTGGTTTGATTCGAGTGTGTGGGCTGGTGATTTCGTGTCAACTGCACAAGTCGTAAGAACTCTTCATGAGTTTGAACCCGGATCAGAGGTTATGACATCTGGCGCAGCCTGGCTTTCGAGCAAGCAGACATTTCAGGGATCATTTGTAAATGGATATGATGATCCATTTATTGATACAGCAGAGATGCTAAAGGCCATGACTCTCATAGACAGCGACTGGAAGACAGGCACTACTGAAGGTGCAGCTGCCGTAAAATATCTGGCAGAAGACGGTTTTAACAATGTAGGAACCTTCGGATCAGGCGCGAATCTGATGGACGACATATGGGCGCTTGAGGCATATCTAAGTATGGGCGCCGAACTTGAACTTGGGCTTTCGATTTCGCCTTCAAATAGTTCCGTTACGGAAAACCAAACTAAACAGTTTGAGGCTTGGGTAATCGGATTGGACGGAACGGAGAATGTAACAAATGATGTGTCATGGTATGTAAGTGACACATCCAAGGCGACAATTGATGCCAGCGGTCTTTTGACAGCAAATAATTCCGGAACAATCGAGGTTAGGGCCGCATACAACGGGCTATTCGATGAAACGAATCTTACAATCTACGATTATGTGGCTCAGGTCGAAAGGGCATTTGTGACCGTAAATGGATACGGAAGCAAAATTCTTTCAAGTTCTTCCGTGACAATAAATCACGGAGATTCAGTGCTCGATGTTACAAAGAATATTTTGGACAGCAGGGGGATTAGCTACACGGCATCTGGCGGTTATGTGAGCGAAATCGGAGGACTTTATGAGTTTGATCATGGAATTCGAAGCGGATGGATGGTAAAGTTGAATGGTTCTGCTCCTTCAAGCGGGGCAGACAGTGTTTCGGCGAGAGATGGTGACAGCATTGAATGGTTCTATTCTTCTGACTGGACTGAGGAAGAGGGCGTATTTGCAGGAGAAGAAGGATTGATTGAGGAAATGGCAGAGATTGTTCTCGAAAATGCCGATGCAACGGCTGATGAGCTTAAGGATGCATTCGACTCCTTGATGAAAGAAGAAGGCGAGGACGCCGGAGAAACTCTAATGCTTTTGGCGAAAGCTGCCATCAAGAAAGCAGGAGAGACTTCCATAGTGATGAATAATGGCAAACCAGCTGAAATGAGGGCTTCTGCGCTCGAGGATCTTGCCGAAGCTTCGGCTGAAAAGGCGGCGGCAATACAAGAGGCTTTCGAAGATGAAGGCATTGTTCTGGATAAGGAACTCAAAAGCAGGGTTGCGGTTATAGTTGAAGATGATGACGATACAGCTTCCGTAGCTTTTGCATCGGGAGCACTAAGCAGGGCGTTCAGTGCAGAAGTGGACGAGGTTGCAGTTGTCACACCATGGGCAGAGGTGGCGCTTTGCGCTGATACGCTCAGCGAAGAAGATATGGAAAAGGAAGTTGTAGTAGAAGTGAAACCGGTCGATATTTCGGATCTTCCGGAAGGCTCGGATGTGGCGAAAGGCGCAACGATTCTAGATATGAATCTATTTTTGGACGGAGTTAAGGAAATCGATTTCAATGGAATCATGAGAGTTTCCATTTCTTTTGATTTGCAAAAGGGCGACGATGCGGCTGCTCTTACGGTATACTGGCTCAAGGACGACGGAACGGTTGTTCCTGTGGGTGGAACATACAATGAGGAAACAGGTATGATAGTGTTTGAAACAAATCACTTCAGCAAGTACTTCGTTGACGAGTCTGATGTTTCGTTTGAAGACATGGAGCTTGCCACCTGGGCTGAAGATGAAGTAAGTGCTATGGCAGGGAAGGGTTTTATAAAGGGAAGAAGCCAGGGTTTATTCGATCCTTCAAAAGATATAACTCGTGCGGAATTTGCTGCAATTGCGACAAGGATTCTTAATCTTAAGACTCCAAAAGACTATGATACGGGCTTTGCAGATGTGGCTGGCTCGGAATGGTACGCGGATGCTGTAGCATCTGTCAAGGCAGCGGGGTTAATGAATGGAAAAGGCGATGCATCGTTTGACCCCAATGGAAAGATCACGCGCCAGGAGCAGGCGGTCGTACTTGCGAATGTTCTCAAACTCTATGGATATGAAGACGGCGAAGCGGATCTCAATGATACGTTCGAGGATGCAGAAAGCATTGCTTCGTGGGCTGAGGACGGAGCGGTTTGCGTGGTTTACCACGGTCTAATTAACGGAATCGATGGCCGGTTTGCACCGACAGAACGTGCTACAAGGGCGGAGTCTGCGGTAATTATGTACAGACTTTATACAAAAATACTGAAATAAGTATAATTGATATTCTTCAAAGATATGATTGTTGAAATTAATGGTAAGAATATGAAGCGGCTCCGATTTTGGTGAGCCGTTTTAATTTGTCGGTAAAATATGTATAAACAATGCGAAAAGTGGTATTATAAATATGTACATTGAATATTCGAATATATCTTTAATCATTGGAATAAAATTGTTGTTTTTACTGTTTTTTTCCCTAGCAATATTTTAAATAAGTATTGATAAAACGAATTTGCTTTTATGATGACAAGTGCGATTTATATTTGTATGTTAAGGATCGGGATGCTTAGGAGGAATGGGAATGGAAGGTAAATCAAAAGGCTATTCTCTAGTGATTCTATCCGCGTTTCTTTGGGCGACAACGGGTATTTTTGGAAGTTTTTTGATGGATGGAGGGCTGGGTTCAAATCAGGTCGCTTTTTTAAGGATGTTTGGTTCGTCTGCCATTCTTTTTTTTGTTTTTGCATTTTTCAAGCCTTCAAATTTTAAAATCGACCGCAAAGGCATTTTGGTTACTATGCTTTTCGGGTTGCTGGGCCAGGCAGCTTTGAATTGGCTATATTTTGAAACTCTACGGCTGACTTCTGTTTCGACGATTACTGTTTTTCTTTATACATCGCCGGCATTCATTGCGGTTATGGCATACTTTGTTTTTGGCGAAATTTTCGATTCCGGAAAAGGAATTGCAATGATTTTGAGTTTTGCAGGATGCCTGCTGGTATGCACGGGAGGTGATATGGCAAATTTGGCAATCAACTCGCGGGGAATAATTACAGGATTGGGAGCGGGAGTGGCGTACGCTGTTTTCACTATACTATGCAAATATTTGTCGAAAGGCTACAATGAAATGACAATCATATTTTATGCAATGGTCTTTGGCTGGATATTCTTCTTGCCATTTTCCCAAATTGGTGGAATCATGAATGCCGATTGGTCGCGCGAAATGGCGGCAATGGCAATTTTGCATTGGTTGATTCCGACGGTTATTGGATATAGTATATACATAAAAGCCTATACATATGGAATAGAAGCTTCAAAGGCTGGTATTTTGGCATCTACGGAAGTGGTATTTGCTGCAATTCTTTCATTTGCGATATTCAATGAGCCCATGGGGATTGTTAAGATTTTTGGGATTATTCTAGTCATGGCGGGGGCATCAGCCTTTGCTGTCAAGCAGAAATTCGGGGCTTCTGCGGTAGAAGTGGAAACGCCGGATGCTGAGGAAACGGGTATTAAAGGAGGGTAATATGAAGACATTAATCGTTTGCGCTTCAAAGCATGGAGCAACAGAAATGGCGGCTAAAAAGCTTGTGGAAAAACTGGATGGAAGCGTTGATTGTGTCAATCTTAAAAAGAATCAGCCAAAATCCATAGACGGGTATGAAAGGGTCATATTTGGTACTTCGATTTATGCCGGCAAGGTGCACAAGGAGCTTGTGCGCTATGTTGCTGAAAATGAAGCGCAACTCGCGAACAAGAAATATGCTTTTTTCGTGTGCTGCGGATTTGAAGCCAAGGCCGAGACATATCTGAGGGAAAACTTTTCAGATGAGCTGATTGACAATGCAATCTTCGTAAAATACTTTGGGCAGGAAATAGTATTGCGCAAAATGGAATTTATGGAGAGAACAATATTCAAGGCAGTTTCGAAATCGAGTGAGGACATTCATGACATAAGGGAGAAAGAGATTGAGGAAACCGCCGAAATTTTAAATGGCATGTGAGGTTGAAAACCGAACATGGCTTTCTACATTAGATTATAGCAAGCAAAAGGATTTTTTGTCATTGACTAAATAAGAGGGGAGCTTAACATATGAAACATAGAGATAAAATAGGGATTATAGATTCTGGGATAGGCGGATTTACAGTTGTAAAGGAACTGCGAGAGTTGTTGCCCAATGAGGGCATAATTTATTTTGGGGATAATTTGAATTGTCCTTATGGAAATAGGAGCAAGGAAGAAATCTTAAGGCTTACGTTGGATATGCTGGATTTTTTAAATGAAAAAAAAGTTAAAGTTGTTGGTATTGCATGTAATACCATTTCAACATTAATTGAAGACTATAAAGACAGGTATGATTTTCCAATACTGGATATAATAACTCCGACGGCGGATTATGTTGTTGATAGCAAAAAAGACAATATAGGGATAATTGGAACCACTTTTACTATAGAGAGTGGATCATATCAAAAAAAGATTTTAAGTGGAAATGGCAACATCAAAATTGTTGGGGAACCATCACCGGACTTGGCCGAGTTGATTGACAGTGGGGATTTTGATTCACCTATTATCAAAGATGTCATTAAGCATCATTTGAATAATATAACAGTAGGCAACGAAGTTTCATATTTGATATTGGCATGTACTCACTATCCTATTGTTGAAGATGTATTTAAACTTGAAGCACCAAATCTGGAAATAATAAATCCGGGTTATTATTTGGCAGAGAAAATCAAATTGACCTTAAAAGATAATAATATGTTGGAAGAAGACAATAATATGGAAACCGCGATTGAAATATTCACAACAGGAAATGCAGAGATTTATTATAATACAATCGAGAAACTTAAAATCAAAGATAAATTTTGTGTTAGCAGCATTAGTATATAAATAAAATATAATGCAGTTAATATTTTTAGAGATATCGAAATGATGTCGTAAAAGGATACTATTAAAGATAAGTTTTTCATATGCGCGTTGAACGGCAAATATCGAAATTTCGGATTAAATTACAGGAATCGTAGAAAATATTTTATGGAATGGGAAATACTACATATAAGACATCAAAAAACCCCGGACAGGCGTCGGGGTTTTAAATATGTACTAAAACGAACAAAATCACATACACAACTAAATAATATTCGGGATTTCGAATTATGGAGTTTCAGCCTCTTGACGCATGTGATAAAATACAAATAGGCGTGGGGGGTATTTAGAAGACCTATATATGCAAAATAGGCATTCATTGCCGCTTTTCGCTTTTTAGAAGTCGAAAACCGGTTGTTTAGATATATAATTATGAATAAAGGTCACTTTGACGAAGGAGATGATGACATGTCTAGATACGATGAAAAAATCGGATTCTTTCAATTTATGAAGGAGTTTTTTGGCGCGGCAACGGATTTTAACAGAAAATCGAAATCTATGCTTGATAAGGAAGCCATGGATCAGATGGATAATTTTATGTTGATTTGCTTTGCCGATAATTTGGGGATTCCCATTCCAACCAGCTACTACACATTGGAACTTCTGCCTTATCTTGCCGAGGATTTGGAGAAATGGCAGAGAAGGATGATGAGCAGGAAATCAATATGGCAGGAAAAATGGGGAGACTGGGACCTTGATGTATAGAACCAAATTCAGATGAGGAGTGATATATATGAATAAAATTGTATTTTTTGGAGGAAAAGGCGGCGTCGGAAAAACAAGCTGTTCGGCCGCTTTCGCCGTATATTCGGCGAAGCAGGGTAAAAAGACTCTTATTGTTTCAACGGATCCGGCCCATTCGACTTCGGATATTTTTGAAATGAAGATTGGTATGGATGTTACGCCGATCAGGGACAATCTGGACGGGCTTGAGATAGATGCTGAATATGAAAGCGATAAATATATTTCGGGAGTGAAGCGCAGCCTTGGAAAGGTTATAAGTCCCATAATAATGGAGGAAATCAATCGCCAGCTTGACGCAGCGTCCATTTCTCCCGGAACCCATGAGTCTGCAGTTTTTGACAAAATGATAGAAATAATAGTGGAAAAAACCGACGACTATGATCAAATAGTATTCGATACGGCTCCTACGGGACATACTATTAGATTATTCTCTCTTCCTGAACTCCTAGGTGTTTGGATGGATTCGCTTCTTGCAAAACGAGGGAGGGCCCTTGAGGTCTCTCAGATGACCAAGTCGGTAGACAGAGGTTCAAAGGCATATCTTGACCATGATCCTATTCTAAAGATATTAAATAGAAGAAAGACGAACATGGAGAAGGCCAGAGAGATAATGATTGACGATAAGCAGCTCGATTTCATTTTTGTCTTAAACGCGGAAAAGCTTCCGATTGAGGAAACCAAGAAGGCCATCGATATTCTTAAGAAATACAACATGCCTGTAAGAAAATTGGTTATAAACAGGATACTTCCGGAAAAAATGTCAGATGATTTCTGGAAAATAAAAAAAGAAGACGAGATCAAGTATGTGGCTGAAATCGAGGATTTCTTTAGCGATAAAAGCATTGCCAAGCTGCCGCTTTTGCCAAAGGATATGAGAGCCCACAATATAGACGACATGGCTGAGTACTTTAAGGATGCATTTACAAACGAATAAAGATGACCAATAACAGCATTAAGCTGAGCCGTCCTTTTTATTGGGATGGCTATATTTATTTGGCATAAAAATGGGTATCAATGATTCGAAGATTAAAAAGTTTTTTGCAAAGTGGTCTCGCAGGGCCTCGGTTTTATAGAAAAGGCGGGTGCGTATTATGAAAATGTGCAAGCTTGATAAGGAAGAATACAAGAAGCGCCTTGAATCCATGGTCAAGAAAAAATACGAGTGTGAAAAATGCGGCCGTAAGTCTGAGAAAAAGAAAGACCTATGCAAACCGGCCAAGCGCAAAAAAGATTAGAAAACGGATATAGGTTCGGGGAAGGATGGATGATTTGCTTTATGAAGACAGCTATTGAAATTACAAACCTAAAAGTATGCTATGACAATAATTGTGTATTGAACAATGTGAATATGAAGGTTGCGGAGGGTGAGTTTCTTGGCATAATCGGTCCAAATGGAGGGGGCAAGACGACCCTTGCCAAGGTGATACTTGGAATAAAGGAAGCGAGCCAAGGAAATGTGCTTATATATGGAATGCCTCCCAAGAAGGCTCGTGGAATGGTGGGGTATGTTCCTCAATTTACGACATTTGAGAAAGACTTTCCAATCAGCGTTGAGGAGGTAGTCTTAACCGGCATGCTAGGAAAGGTGAAGCCTTTTAGAAAGTATGGAAAGGAAGAGATGATTAAAGCTGATTCAATAATGGAAAGAGTTGGACTTAAGCATTTGAAAAAGAATATTGTAAAAACGCTTTCGGGTGGAGAAACGCAGAAGATGCTTCTTGCCAGGGCGTTGGTTGTGGAGCCTAAAATACTTATTCTTGACGAACCTACAGCTAGCGTTGATACAAAAGCCAAGGACGGAATATATGATTTGCTTAAGGAACTCAACAAGGAGATAACCATTATGCTCATAACACATGACTTGGGAGTGGTATCGGCATATGTAAAAAGCATCGCTTGCGTCAATGTTGAGTTATTCTATCATGGTGAATCGAAAATAAATGAAAACATAATTGAGCATACATTCGGGTGCCCTGTGGATCTTTTGGCCCACGGTGTACCTCATCGTGTACTTAGGCCCCATAAGAGGGAAGGGGGCAAGAGTTGATGGATGATGTAATTAGAAATATATTTATGGACAGGGTTGTTGTTAGTGCATTTTTTGCGAGCATATTGTGCGGAATTGTTGGGACTGTAATAGTAGAAAAGAACATAGTGATGATGAGCGGTGGGATAGCCCATATGGTTTTTGGAGGGGTTGGCCTCGGATTTCTTATGGGGTTCGAACCTGTTTGGGGGGCACTTGCATTTGCAGTGGCCGGGGCTCTAATAATGGCGGCAATAAAACAACGTGATTCAAGGCATATTGATGGGCTGGTTGGAGTACTCTGGGCATTGGGGATGGCACTAGGAAGCATATTCATTTATCTTAAACCGGGAGAATCGCCAAATATAGATGTGTATCTTTTCGGTGATATAGAGGCGGTTAGGCTGTTTGATTTGTATCCAATGGCTATTTTGACCTCAATTGTTGCAGTTTTGGCATTGGCATATATGAACCATTTGAAGGCCTACCTTTTTGATGAGACTTTTGCAGAAGTCTCATCTGGAAGGAAGAGCATATTCGACTACTTTGTATATATTATTGTAGGCGTTTCGGTGGTTGTTATTCTAAGGTTGGTGGGCATAATACTGGCCATAGCGCTTCTTACCATTCCACCCATGATTGCCGGACGGTTTACTAATCGAATAGAATCTACAATGGCGCTTTCATCAGTTTTGGGTTTTATTTTTACATTGGCAGGAATAGGTTTGGCATATAAATATTCATTGCCATCGGGAGCAACGATTATCTTGGTTTCATCGGCGGCATTTGCTGCAACTCTGCCAATGGGAAGATAGATGTTACGCTGATGAATTTCTAAATATCGATTTTGGAAAAATTCCTGTAAATGCATGTTTTTTTGACTGAAAAGGGGCTGGAATCCGTTGAAATATTGTGAAAGTCTCCGAAAAAGCTTAAAACCGTGTTCAAATGGCAAAAAGGGGTTTACAAAGAGTTGACGAGTGGTATAATTTACAAGGATATGCATAGAAGCGAGGTTTATTGGTTACGCTAATACATCATGTATGATATAATGTATTAGCGTAACATGATAAACTTTTTTATGATAAGAGCCAGAAGGCCTGTGACTTTAGCCATGGAAGGTTCAATCGACCAACAGATGATAACCCCGGAACATGGGGAATAAGTTCACATATAATTAGAATTAGAGGAGGCACACAACGATGAGTTCAGAATTTGTAAAAAAGGAAAACAACAATGTCAGTTTGAAGGTAACGGTTTCAGATGAAGCTTTCAAGGAGGCAATAAAGAAAGCTTACTTGAAAAACAGAGGCCGATTCAATATACCCGGTTTTCGAAAAGGCAAGGCTCCGCAGAAGGTCATAGAGCTTCAATACGGAGTTGGAGTGTTTTATGACGACGCAATTAACTTGGCTTTTCCTGTGGAATACGAGAAGGCTGTAGAGGAACTTGGTTTGGAACCTGTTGGAAGACCCGATGTTGACATTGAAACTTTGGAACTGGGCGAGCCGGTTATTTTTACGGTTGATGTTATAGTCAAGCCTGAGGTTGTTCTCGGTGCATATGATTCTATAGAAGTGGAAAAAGTATCCTCAGATGTTACAGATGAGGAAGTTGATGCTGAGATGGAAAAGTCGAGAGATATGAATTCCCGTTTGGTTAGCATAGAAGATGAAGCAAAAAATGGCGATACTGCCATGATAGACTATGAAGGATTCGTAGGCGAGGAAGCTTTTGAAGGCGGAAAAGGAGAGAACCATCCTTTGGAATTGGGATCAAATCAATTCATACCTGGATTCGAGGAACAGATTGTAGGATGCAAAGCCGGTGAAGAAAAGGAAATTAAAGTGACTTTCCCGGATGACTATCATTCTGACGAACTTGCAGGAGCGGAAGCGACATTCAAGGTTGTTGTCAAGGAAGTAAAGCGTAAAGAATTGCCGGAGCTTGACGATGAATTGGCAAAGGATATAAGTGAATTTGACACATTGGAAGAGCTTAAGGCAGATACCAGAGCCAAAATGGAGGATGAAGCCGATAAGCGCGCAAAATCCGAAATAAGGAACAAGGTTATTGAAAAAGCTGTTTCAATATCTGAAATAGATCTTCCCGAAGTGATGGTAGAAAACGAAATCGATTCTATGATCAAGGACTTTGGATATCAATTGAAATACCAGGGCTTGGATTTGGACAAGTACTACGAAATTACTCAGTCTGAAGAAAAGGACCTCAGAGAGCAGATGAAAGAGGACGCCGAGAAGAAAGCGAAAACGGGCCTTACTGTTGAAGCTATTTCTAAGAAAGAGGCTGTTGAAGCTTCTGAAGAGGAATTGGAAGCTGAAATGGAAAAAATCGCCGAGCAGTATAAAATGGAATTGGATAAAGTGAAAATGACCTATAGCGGGGAAAATCTGGAGTATCTTAAGGAATCCATAGTTTCCAGAAAAACAATCGATCTTTTGGTCGAGAAGACAAAACTTGTTTAGATGCCCAACCATAAAAGGTATAATCGAAATAGGAGGTGTTTGATATGGCGTTAGTACCCATAGTTGTTGAACAGACAAACAGAGGTGAAAGGTCGTATGACATATTTTCAAGATTGCTTAAAGACAGAATTATTTTTCTCGGAGAAGATGTAAATGATGTGACAGCCAGCTTGGTGGTGGCACAAATGCTTTTTCTTGAAGCAGAAGATCCAGATAAAGACATTTCGCTATATATAAACAGCCCGGGTGGTTCCATTACTTCCGGCATGGCTATTTATGACACCATGCAGTTCATAAAGCCCGATGTTTCAACCATATGCGTGGGAATGGCAGCATCAATGGGGGCTTTTTTGCTGGCTGCTGGAGAAAAAGGAAAACGATATGCTCTTCCGAATGCTGAAATTATGATTCATCAGCCACTGGGAGGAACCCAGGGTCAGGCTGAAGACATAAGAATACATGCCGAAAGAATCATTAAAATAAGAGAAAAGCTCAATAAAATTCTAAGCGAAAGAACCGGACAGAGTTTGGAAAAAGTATCAAAAGATACCGACAGAGACAATTTCATGAGTTCGGATGAAGCTATGGAATATGGGATAATTGACAAGGTTATCAGTGCAAGGTAACATGCGAAAGAGGGGTTCTAATGGCTAAAAGTGATGAAAAAAAACAGCTTAGATGTTCATTTTGCGGAAAGACCCAAGACCAAGTTAGGCGACTTATTGCCGGACCGAATGTCTATATCTGCGATGAGTGTGTTGAGCTTTGCATGGAAATTATCAAAGAAGAATTAAATGAAACCTTTGATGTGGAAATGTCAGGCATATTGAAACCTGCAAAAATAAAAGAAATTTTGGATCAATATGTAATAGGACAGGAAGGCGCTAAAAAAACATTGGCGGTAGCTGTTTACAATCATTATAAGAGGATCAACAAAGAAAAAAAGGACGACGATGTAGAGTTGCAGAAGAGCAACATCTTGCTGATAGGCCCTACGGGTTGCGGGAAAACGCTTTTGGCCCAAACTTTGGCCAAGCTTCTTAAAGTTCCATTTGCAATCGCCGATGCAACATCTCTTACTGAGGCGGGTTATGTGGGAGAAGATGTTGAAAATATTCTTCTAAGGCTAATACAGGCTGCCGACTACGATGTGGAAAGAGCCCAAAAGGGAATAATCTATATCGACGAAATCGATAAGATTTCGCGAAAATCAGATAATCCGTCAATCACAAGAGATGTAAGTGGTGAGGGTGTTCAGCAGGCCCTTCTAAAGATAATCGAAGGAACGGTTGCAAGTGTTCCTCCACAGGGCGGCAGGAAGCATCCCCAGCAGGAGTTCATACAGATTGATACAAGCGACATTTTGTTCATATGCGGAGGAGCATTCGATGGCATAGACAAGATTATACAGCGCAGAATCGGAGAAAAGAACATTGGTTTTGTTGCGGATATAATAGGAAAAGAAGAGCTGGAAATAGGCAAGCTTCTAGAAAAAATGTTGCCGATGGACCTATTGAAATACGGATTGATTCCGGAATTCATAGGCAGAGTGCCTGTTTATGCGGGCCTGCATGAATTGAAAGAAGATGCTCTCAAGCGGATACTTTTGGAGCCAAAGAATGCTTTGGTTAAACAATACAAGAAGCTTTTCGAGCTTGATGGAGTTGAACTTGAGTTTGAAGACGAGGCGGTTGACGAAATTGTGAAAGAGGCCGTAAAACGAAACACCGGGGCCAGGGGCCTCCGAAGCATCATTGAAAGCGTAATGAGGGATATCATGTTCGAGATTCCTTCAAGGGACGATATCAAGAAGTGCATAGTGACAAAGAAAACAATTAGCGAAGGGATTCAGCCAAAATTGGTTTTCGGAGAAAGTAAACAAAAGCACATTAGAAAAGAAGAAAATGTGTCGTAGAAATGACTGGATAAGAAAGCGGGTTTCTCGCTTTCTTATTTAATTAAGCGGCTTAGTGTTTGAGAATCGATTTTATAGAACCGGACTTGATATGCGGACCGGTGAAAAGGAGAGTGGCAACATGGATGAAATCAAAAAGAACCTTATCGAACTCCCGATGATTCCGCTTAGAGGACTTACAGTTTTTCCTAATATGGTCTTGCATTTCGATATAGGCAGGGAAAAATCAATCAAGGCGCTGGAAGAAGCCATGATGATGGATCAAATGATCTTTTTGTCTTCTCAGATGGAAGTTGAGGTTGATTTGCCGACCGGTTCTGATTTTTATAAAGTGGGAACAGTTTCAAAGATAAAGCAAATGCTTAAATTGCCGGGAGATGCAATTAGGGTTTTGGTTGAGGGTGTAGATCGCGGCAAGATAGTGAAAATAATTGAAGAGACACCTTTCTTCAGGGTAGAAGTTGAAGAATATGTTGATGAAGATAAGATGGAAGTAACAAAAGAATGCGAGGCATTGATGCGTACAGTAATCAATGCGTTTGAAGAATATATTAGCGCAAGCAACAAGATTTCTCCGGAAGTGCTTATAACTGTTTCCTCTATGGAGGAACCGGGACGTCTTGCTGATGCAGTGGCTTCACACATGCTACTAAAAACGAGCCAGAAGCAGGAAATTCTCGAAGCGCTAAATCCGAAGGAGCGTTTGGAAGTGCTTTATCAGATACTTCTTAAGGAGATTGAAATTCTTGAGATAGAGAACGAAATTGACAAAAAGGTTAGGGGTCGTCTTAGCAAGATTCAGAAGGACTATTACCTCAAAGAGCAAATGAAGGCTATTCAGGATGAACTAGGTGAAGGTCCAGGATATGACGAGGACATAGAAGAGCTTTATCAAAAGCTTGAAAAAGCCAAGATACCAAAGAATGTAAGAGAAAAAATCGAGAAGGAAATAAAGCGATTGAGTATGATGGCGCCGGGTTCCGCTGAGGGTAATGTCATAAGGTCTTATGCGACATGGCTCCTGGATTTGCCGTGGAATAAGCAGACAAAAGACAGCATAGATATCAAGAAGGCAAAGAAAATTCTTGATGAGGACCATTACGGTCTTAAGGATGTAAAGGAAAGAATACTCGAATATCTTGCAATAAGAAAGCTTGTAAAGAGTATGAAAGGTCCGATAATTTGCCTTGTGGGGCCTCCGGGGGTAGGAAAGACTTCAATAGCAAAATCGATAGCCAGATCGCTTAACCGCAAATTCGTAAGAATGTCTTTAGGCGGTGTGAGGGACGAGGCGGAAATTCGTGGGCATAGAAGAACCTATATCGGAGCGATACCCGGAAGGATAATCTCGGCCATAAAGGATGCGGGTAGCAAGAATCCTGTTTTTCTTTTCGATGAAATTGACAAAATCAGCAGCGATTTTAGAGGGGATCCGGCTTCGGCACTGCTTGAGGTGCTAGACCCTGAGCAAAACAAGGAGTTTACGGACAACTATCTTGAAGTTCCCTTTGATTTATCTAAGGTAATGTTCATAACAACCGCTAATTCATTGATGGATGTCCCAAGCCCTCTCATAGACAGAATGGAAATCATCGAGGTTTCGGGGTACACGGAACCCGAAAAGACAAAGATAGCCGTCCGTTATCTATTGCCAAAGCAATTGAAGGAGCATGGCTTGAAACCTGAAAATCTTTCTATGTCTGATAGCACAATTAAGGATATTGTCGATTACTATACGAGGGAATCCGGAGTGCGGGAGCTTGAGAGGCAGATTGCCAAGATCTGCAGAAAAGCAGCCGTTAAGATTGTTGAGGAAAAAATTGATACAGTGCGTATTACCAAATCGAATTTGGACAAATACCTTGGCAGCAAGAAATATAGATATGATGTTTTAAGTCAGAAAAGCGAATTGGGACTTGCTACAGGATTGGCTTGGACGACTGTGGGCGGAGTGACCTTGACCATAGAGGCAACACTGATGAGCGGGAAGGGTGAAATTATTCTTACCGGACAATTGGGCGATGTCATGAAGGAGTCTGCGCAGGCGGGAATAAGCTATATAAGAAGCAAGGCTGAAGAGCTTGGTATAGACAAGGATTTTCATGAAAAAATGGATGTTCATATCCATATACCTGAAGGGGCAATACCAAAGGATGGCCCTTCGGCTGGAATAACCATGGCTACGGCAGTTATATCCGCCTTGACCGGTAAACCCATCAACAGAGAAGTTGCAATGACGGGTGAAATAACACTTAGGGGAAGAGTGCTTCCAATTGGAGGACTTAAAGAGAAATCTCTTGCGGCAGCAAGAGCTGGCATCACAAAGATTCTGATACCCAAGGAAAATGAAAAGGATCTTGACGATATCCCGGCAATCATCAAGCGAAAAGTCAAATTTGTTCCGGTTGAAAGCATGGATGAGGTTCTTGAGCATGCCCTTATGGACGGTGACCAAAAGTGAAAATAAAAAGTGCCGATTTTGTAATCAGCGCAGTTAGTCCGGCGCAGTATCCGGAAGACAATTTGCCGGAGATAGCCTTTGCCGGTCGTTCAAATGTAGGGAAGTCATCTCTGATTAATATGTTGGTTAACAGAAAAAAGATGGCAAGAACAAGCTCTACGCCAGGAAAGACACAGACTATAAATTTCTACCGCATAAATGAATTGATATACTTTGTTGATTTGCAGGGATATGGATATGCCAAGGTGTCTAAAAAAAGCAGGACTACATGGGGCAAAAGCATTATGAAATATTTGGGCGAGAGACAGATGCTTATGAATGTTTTTCTTTTAGTGGATATGAGGCATAAGCCGTCTGAACTCGACAAGACTATGTTCGATTGGATAAAAGGCAACGGATATAGGGGGATTGTCCTTGTTACGAAGACCGACAAGATACCCAGGAGTAGGAAAGAAAATCATTTAAAGGAAATTAGGCAGACGCTTGGGATGGAAGAGGATGATGTCATCATACCGATTTCAACAAAGACAAAAGAGGGTCTCGAAGAAGTATGGAATGTAATAGAGGATAAAATGGCGGAATTCGGCATTTTTGAAGAATAAAATATGCAAAAAAGCGGCTGATAATTCAGCCGCTTTTTTTATGTTCTAAAACATTAGGCTGAGACGTGACCGCTGCGTCTTTTTCTGAATGGATTTAGCTCTGAAATAATAATTCCCGATAGAATGAGAAATGCTCCGAAAAGACCTTGCCCCGAAAGCATTGTTCCATATACGAAAAATTCGCAAATTGTTGCGAATACAGGCTCTCCCGAATAAATGAGTGCCGTATGCGATGCTGTCGTGTATTTTTGAGCTTTGTTTTGTGCTATGAATGCCAATGATGTGCAAATGACGGCGAGGAAAAGCATAGCTCCCCAATTCGAAGCGGTTGAAGGGAATGCGTGTTTTTCAAAAGATAGCGCCGCAATCATGCTGAAAAATCCAACACCGAAAATCTGGGTTATGGCTAAGAGTATTGCATTGCCTTTTTTTGCGAAAATCCCTACCGAGATTATATGCATTGCAAAACAGATTGCCGATAGGAATGTGAGAAAATCACCGAAGTTTATTTCGGAAAATCCGTATGTATTTCTAAGTGTAAGCAGCGCAAGTCCGGCGAGTGCCATTAGCGCTCCTAAAACGGCCGAAACAGACGGTTTGCTCTTGAAGAAAGCAATGCTTAATATAGGTACCAATACAACAGCGAAACCGGTTATGAAGGCCGAATTGGATATGCTCGTGTAAAGAAGACCAATTGTCTGTAGGGCGTAGCCCCCGAAAAGCATGAATCCTATCAGCATACCAGTGAAAAAAATTCTTGGGGTTATTTCCCTAAATTGTTTTTTGAAGAAGATAGCGGCTATTAATGCGGCCAATAAAAATCTTTGTGAAAGAAAATTAAAAACACCTATGTCCTCTATGAGTAGCTTGGTTAATATGAAAGAAATCCCCCATGACATCGTTACGAAGACGAGGGCGACATCTGCCTTGTGTTGTTTTGTCATTGCTATGGACCTCCGGATTGAAACTATGCATCCAAATCATTATATTTAAACCCAAAGCAAGTGTCAAACAATATAGTCAAAGAAGTGGGCAGAAAAAGAAGAAAGTGGAAAGAGAAAGTGGAAAGAGAAAG
>JAENWJ010000036.1 GCA_016649995.1 Peptostreptococcaceae bacterium | reverse complement strand
TACACCTGTTCCCATCTCGAACACAGAAGTTAAGCTCCGTTGCGCTGATGGTACTTGGCGGGCAGCTGCCTGGGAGAGTAAGTCGTCGCCGGTTTTGATTTATATATTAAAAGGTTCGGAGTTTGATTCTCCGGATCTTTTAATTTTTTGAAAAACTTGACAAAAGCAGATGCTTGAGATAACAATTAGATAAATAGATAAACATCTAATAAAGGAAGTGGCATTATGAACAAAACTTTTAAGGCCTTGTCCGATCCTACGAGGAGACGTATTTTGGAATTGTTAAACGAAAGGGATATGACTGCAGGGCAAATATCGGATGAATTTGAAATGAGCAAGCCGTCGGTAAGCCATCATTTAAATGTACTTAAAAATGCAAAGCTGATACTTTGGATCAAAGAGGGACAAAATATTCGATACTCGCTGAATACTACCGCATTTCAAGAAATGACAAAATGGTTTTATGATTTTAAGGAAAGGAGTTGAGCGGAATGAAAATAAATCCTTGGATATTAACAATATTATTGCTGTCTTTTGCTGGAGTCATGTGGATGTATCCCTCGCTTCCGGCTGAAATACCGACACATTGGAATATAGCTGGGGATGTCAATGATTATTCATCAAAGGGAATGATAATAGTGTTTGCGGCCCTTCCGGTTGCGATTTATCTATTAATGGTATTTTTGCCCAAGATTGACCCCAAAAGAAAATCATACGATTTACATAAAAAAGCATACGAAGTAACAAAAATTTTCGTTTCGCTTCTATTGTCTGTTTCGGTTTGGATTTCGATTTTGGTAGCGAAAGGAGTCGATTTGGATGTTGGCTTGATAATATCATTGCTGACGGGAATATTGTTTATAACAATTGGAAACTATATGGGGCAAATTAGGCACAATTACTTTTTTGGAATAAGGACGCCTTGGACATTGGCAAATGAAACAGTTTGGAAAAAGACTCATCGCTTAGGCGGGTATACATTCATGGCAATGGGAGTATGCCTGATACTGGTGAATTTTATAAGAGACCATATGCCTTCGTGGATAATGCTTCCAATAATATTGATTGGGGCTGGGGTTCCAATCATTTATTCATATTTTGTTTATAAAAAAATCGTTGAAGACGAAGAAAACTGATATAGAAATGAAAAAAGACGCCGGAAGGCGTCTTTTTTCAATCAGAAGATTATTTAAAAAATTCTTTGTTTGCTTGTATCATTTTAAGAACATTTTTCCGGGAAGTTCCTCCCTCTGAAATTTTTGAATCTGTGCAGTTCTCGATTTTTGCGATTTCAAGCAAATCCTCTTGTATGTCTTCATTGAAGGACCTAAGTTCTGAAATGCTCATGTCCTCTATGTTGCATTTTCTTTCGGTGCAATAGAGAACCATGCGGCCTACGACTTCGTGGGCGCTTCTGAACGGTAGCCCTTTTTTTACGAGGTAATCAGCAATATCCGTTGCATTTAGGAATCCCATTTTTGTAGCTTCCAGCATATTCTCTGTGTTGAAGGTAAGTGTTGCAAGCATTTCTCCGAATATTGGAATGACAGCTTTAAGTGTTTCCACCGTATCGAACATACCCGGTTTGTCTTCCTGCATGTCCTTGTTGTAGGCTAAAGGCAGGCCTTTCATTATGGTCAAAATCCCCACCAGATTTCCATAGATCCGTCCGGTTTTGCCCCTTATTAACTCGGCAACATCAGGATTCTTCTTCTGTGGCATTATCGAGCTGCCGGTTGAGTATGCGTCATCCATTTCTACGAAATCAAATTCGGAAGTATTCCAAAGGATTAATTCTTCACAGAATCTGCTGAAATGCATCATTAATATTGAAGCATCCGACTGGAACTCAATGAGGTAGTCTCTGTCGCTTACAGAGTCGAGAGCATTGAGTGAAACCTTTGCGAAGCCCAGTTCTTTTGCGAGAAAATCGCGGTCTGTTTCGTAGGTAGTTCCGGAAAGTGCTCCGGCTCCCAATGGGAGTACATCCATCCTATCAAGGCAATCGGTCAAGCGCATGTGGTCTCTCTTGAACATCTCAAAATATGCCATTAGGTGGAAAGAAAGCCTGATTGGCTGTGCGTGTTGAAGGTGCGTGAACCCGGGAAGAATGACATCAATATGTTTTTCTGATAATTCAAGAAGGGTTTTTAACAATTCTTCAATTAATCCACAGATTTCAGCTATCTCTTCCTTAAGATACAGTCGTATATCCACAGCCACTTGGTCATTCCTGCTTCTTGCCGTGTGGATTTTTTTGCCTGGGTAGCCGACACGCTCTGTCAAAAGACTTTCAATGTTCATGTGAATGTCTTCATAATCTTCCTTGAAAGTGATGTCCCCTTTTTTGACAGAGCACTCGATTTCATCGAGTGCTGTCAAGATTTTGTCTAATTCTTCGTTTGTAAGAACATCGATTTTAGCCAGCATTTTCGCATGCGCCCTGCTTCCAGCTATATCCTCTTTGTAAAGGTTTTGATCGAAACCGATTGAGGCTCCGAAAGCGTCTACGGTTTTTGCCGTGCCCTTTGAAAAGCGTCCGCCCCAGAGTTTCATATTATTTGTTTTCCTTTTTTTCTTCGGCCTTTTTCTCGTGTGCAAGAATAGCCTTTATTGTCAAAGGAAGCGCGAAAAGATTGATGAATCCGTCAGCGTCCCTTTGGTTGTATACATCGTCTTCTCCGAAGGTTACAAAATCTTCGCTGTAAAGAGTATTAGGCGATTTGCTTGCCACTACCATGCAAGTACCCTTGTACAGCTTAAGCTTGACGGTTCCGTCCATTTCCTTTTGGGTTACATCGATAAATCCGTTCAAAGCCTCTCTTAGAGGGCAGAACCACATTCCGTTGTAAACTAGCTCGGCGTATTTTTCTGACAGGCCCTTCTTGAAGTGCATTGTTGCCTTGTCGAGGACTATTTTTTCAAGTGCCTTGTGTGCCTTGAATAGCACAGTTCCTCCCGGAGTTTCATATACTCCCCTGGATTTCATTCCAACGAGGCGGTTTTCTACTATATCTATGATTCCTACACCGTGTTTTCCGGCAATTATGTTGAGTTCTGCAACCATTGAAGCAGGGCTGTAGGAAATGCCATTTATCTTTATTGGCGTTCCCTCTTCAAATCCTATTTCAACAAATTCAGGCTCATCGGGTGCTTCCTCGGGAGTATTGCACATTTGATACATATCAGTGTCGTGCATATTCCATGTGTTTTCCAAATTGCCGCCCTCATGGCTTAGGTGCCACAGGTTTTGGTCCATGCTGTAGATTTTTTCTTTTGTCACTTGAATCGGAATTTTGTGCTGCTGGGCATAATCGATACAATCTTCTCTTGATTTAAGGTTCCATATTCTCCAAGGGGCGATTATTTCGAGATACGGATTAAGTGCTTTAATGGTTACCTCAAAGCGGACCTGGTCATTTCCCTTTCCGGTAGCTCCGTGGGCGATTGCGAATGCGCCTTCTTTTTCAGCCAACTCGACCAGCTTCTTGGCGATAAGGGGCCTAGCAAATGAAGTTCCAAGCAGATAGTCGTCTTCGTATACGGCTCCAGCTTTCAGGGTTGGGAAAACATATTCGGAAATGAATTCCTCTTTTACATCGAGAACATAAACCTTTGATGCTCCGGTTGCAATCGCCTTTTTTTTAACTTCTTCGAAATCGTCCTGCTGCCCTACATCTACGCAGGCGGCAATCACCTCATAATCGAACTCCTCTTTTAACCATGTTAGTATTACAGATGTATCCAAGCCGCCTGAATAGGCGAGTATGACTTTTTTGTTCATATAAGTAACCTCCAAATGTATTGTTGTGAATTATATTATTATAACAGTAACAAAGGAGCAAATCAACACATATATGCAAAATTATAAATAAATATGCATAAACATGCACTATTGTGATTTTGATGACCCTGTAAAAAACACGAAAGAGGGGGTCGTAAGTGATATATACGATTAAAAAACAGAAAATTCCGAAATATGCAATGTTTCCTACAAAAGCAATGGCATCCGTTGAAAAAATATATAATGCACAATAATATATTTTTTGAAAGCTTTGATAGTACAGGGGTTAAAAATCTTTGTTAATTTCTGAAAAATGAATAATAAAACCCAAAAACACGGTGCTGTTTGCAGGAAGTCAAAACTAATCCTGCATAAACGAATATTCTTGTAATTTTTAGGATATTTGCATGCGTTGACATAAAGTGCATTTTGGGATAGAATTTATTTGATTGGTACAAAAAAACAATGAATAATCGGAGGATTCCATGAGTATTCTTTTTGAGGATAAATCAGACAATAAATCGCTGACGACTGTGATATTTGAAAGAATCAGAGACGACATATTGTACGGGAAATATGAAAAGGGAGAAAAAGTAGTTGAGGCCAAGCTGGCGGACGAGTTCAATGTCAGCAGAACCCCGGTCCGCGAGGCACTTAAGCAGCTGGAATTGGATGATTTGGTTGAAAACATTCCCAACAGGGGAGTGGTGGTAAAGGGTATTTCAAAACAGGATATAGTTGACATATTTACAATTCGCTTGGCTATTGAAGGAATAGCCGTGGAATGGGCCATAGAAAGAATGGATCAACAGGACATGCAGAAAATAAATGAAATTTACGAGCTAATGGAATTCTATACATTCAAGAAGGATGTTAAAAAATTCGCTGAGCTTAATACAAAGTTTCATGAAGCAATTTACAAGGCTACAAAGAGTCGCTATCTTGAGAATGTACTGAAAAACTATCAGGTATTCATGAAGGTTGTGAGGTATAACTCCCTTGAGAAGCCGGGGAGGCTTCAAGGGGCGCTCAATGAGCACAAGCTAATTGTGGATGCTCTCATGAAAAAGGATGTGGAGTATGCTAAAACGGTTGTAATAGATCACGTTAGGCATTCGAAGGAAACGGCTGAGGAAACGGCTGAGGAAACGGCTGAGGAAGCGTAATTGCTTAAAATAAAGGGATTGCCGCCGGTTAATAACGGCGGCTTTATGTTTGCATACGATGTTTGATATACTGTAGATGGAAATGGCGGAAATAAAATTGGCTTTATACAATCAAAAGGATGTGTTTCCATGACGGAAAAAAGAAGGGAAGCCCTCTTGAAGATGCTGAAGGATGCTTCATCGCCTGTAAAAGGCTCATGGCTTGCGGAAGAATTTAAAGTAAGCAGGCAGGTGATTGTGCAGGACATTGCAATACTTAGAGCCAAGGATGTTAATATACAGGCAAATTCAAATGGTTATTACATACCGAAGCCGTCGAATGCAGAGAGAAACATCAAGACAGTTTTCGTAAAACATAGTGGTTATGATGAAATAGAAAAGGAGCTCCAGATAATTGTGGACATGGGAGCCAAAATATTGGATGTAATAGTGATGCATCCCATTTATGGAGAGATAAGATGCCCCTTAGAAATAAACAGCAGATATGAACTTGATCAGTTTATCAAGGAAGCTGATAAAGGTAATGCGGCCCCTTTGGCATCTCTTGCAAATGGTGAGCACATCCATACGATTGAGGTTCCAAATGACATGATTTTTGAAAAAATACTGCAGGCCCTTGATGAAATGGGTATATTGATGAAAGCAGATTGATGGCAGGGCTTGAAATTTGCTTTTTCTTTATGTATAATGGTGACATTACAGCTGACAATACAGGAGGGCATCATGAAAGGGAAAGGCTTTAGAAACTATATTACCAAAACATTGAACGGAATGGCCTTGGGGCTATTTGCTTCACTAATCATTGGACTAATACTAAAACAGATAGGTGAAATGAGCGGCATAGAAGAGTTGGTTTTCTTTGGCAAAGTGGCTCAATTCATGATGGGTCCGGCAATAGGCGCGGCAGTGGCATATAGCATAGCAGCACCGCCGCTTGGAATATTCGCATCAATTATTGCGGGGGCCATAGGGGCAGGAACCTTAACCCAGGGAGACGGTGGCGCATTTGTTGTACATATAGGGGAACCGGTTGGAGCCTTTGTTTCAGCCTTGGCAGCTGCCGAGTTTTCAAAATTTATAAGCGGCCGCACCAAGGTTGATATTGTGCTGGTGCCTGCGGCTACTATCATAGTCGGAGGTATAATTGGGTTTTTCATAAGCCCGGCGATTGCAGAATTCATGAAGGGGATCGGCTTCGTCATTAATCGAGCTACCGAACTGAAACCCATACCAATGGGGATTGCAGTATCCACTCTCATGGGGATGATTTTGACACTGCCCATAAGCAGCGCGGCCTTGGCCATAGCCCTTGGACTGGGAGGGCTTGCGGCAGGAGCTTCTACTGTAGGATGCTCAGCGCAGATGGTTGGTTTCGCTGTTGCAAGTTATCGCGAAAATGGAATGGGGGGATTCTTGGCTCAAGGGCTTGGAACATCAATGCTTCAGGTTCCCAACATAATCAAGAATCCTTATATTTGGATACCTCCGACTCTTACAAGCGCAATACTGGGTCCGATAGCGACATATTTTATTAAAATGCAGAATAACTCCATAGGCGCAGGTATGGGAACGAGCGGTCTTGTTGGGCAATTTGGGACGATAGCCGTTATGAAGGATTCCATGCCGATGGGACAATTGATTTTTATAGTGGCGCTCATGCATTTTATTTTGCCGGCTTTACTCACACTCTTTTTCTCGGAACTCATGCGTAAAAAGGGCTGGATTAAATTTGGAGACATGAAATTGAAACAAAATTGAAGCAAAAAGGCCCGCCTTGTTTATCAAGGTGGGCCCTTTTTTAATGAAATCTTAAAATGCGATGCTGATTGAAGGGATTCAGCTCCCAATACATGGTATAATTAAAATATTGTGAAGGAATAAAGATTAATGGGTATATTTAAGCTGTAAAGAAAATAATATGGGGTGTACTGACTCACCCAAAAAATTAATGGGAGTGATAAAGTGAAAATATTTGGTCAAGATAATAAGGGAACAAGAATGGGCACATCGAGGAAGATGCTTTGGGCAGCTATCATTGTAGTCTTGAGCGTTTTTATAGGTTCGTTCAATACGATAATAAATTTTGTGACGGACTATAAATGGTTCCAATCTTTGGGATACGAAAAGGTGTTTCTGACAAAGATTTTGACTCAATTAAAGGTTGGAATACCTGTGTTTGTAATAGGAACGGTCTTAGTTTACTTCTATTTGATGACTATCAAAAAGGATTATTACAAAAAAGTGAGCACGGTGTATTCTGGGGTAAGCGAGAAAAAAGTCAACCAGATAGCGCTTGGAGGTTCCCTGCTTGTAAGCTTTGTTGCAAGTGCCTCGGTTGCGTCAAACCTGTGGTTTGACATACTCAGATTTTTCAATTCGACGGATTTTAATCTTCAGGAGCCCATTTTCGGAAGGGATATTTCCTTTTATATATTCAAGTATCCACTGATAAACCAGGTTTATATGATGATGACCACTCTGCTTTTGATGCTTGCAATTCTGACGGTTGTCTTTTATTTCATAATGATGTCCATAAGGCGGCCTACACTGTTTGAAACAAGAGACTCGGAGATACCGTTCAACCCGAGAAACATAGATGCCGGAAACTTGAAGAAGGTATTCTCAATAGCCGCAAGGCAATTGCTTGTGATTGGCGTAATCTTCTTTGTGGTACAGGGTCTGGGATATTTTCTGAGGGCATACGAGCTCCTGTATTCATCTAGAGGGGTTGTATATGGAGCTAGTTACACGGACATACATGTCACACTTTTGATGTACAGGGTTCTCATGGCGGTTTCATTTGCGGCGGCTGCCATGCTTTTCATAGGTTTTAGGAGAAAAAGTTTAAAGCTTGCTCTCACAGGGCCCATATTGATTATACTGATTTCAATAGTGGGCAATATAGCTTCCGCAGGAGTTCAAAGCTATATTGTTTCGCCGGATGAGATTTCAAAGGAAACCGAGTATATTGAGTACAACATCAATTACACTCAAGCGGCATACAATTTGGGGAATATTGAGGAAAAAACCTTTGCGGCTGAAACGAATCTTTCAATAGATGACATCCTTGCAAACGACGAAACAATTAGCAACATACGCATAAATGATACAAGACCTGCGGAGCTTGTATACAACCAAAAACAGGGCATACGAAGGTACTATGAATTTAACGATGTGGATGTAGACCGCTATAATATCAATGGAAAGTATATGCAACTATTTGTTTCAGGACGCGAGATGAATCAAAACAAATTCGATAACCTTACATTCATAAACAAGCATTTCAAATATACACATGGGTACGGCGTTGCCGTTTCACCTGTTAATATTGTTACATCTGAAGGCCTTCCGGAGCTCATGGTCAAGAACATACCCCCGGAGACCGACATAGACATTCTTAGAGTTGATAGGCCTGAAATCTATTTTGGAGAACTGACCGACGATTATATAATCGTAAATACACTCGAGAAGGAATTCGATTATCCCGATGGAAATGAAAACGCACAAGCCCTATATGAGGGAAAAGCCGGCGTGGAGCTTGGCGGCTTGAACAAGCTGCTGTTCGCATACAAGCAAAAGAGCCTTAAAATGCTTCTTACGAACAACATTACAGCGGAGAGCAGGATTGTGATTTACAGGAACATCACTGAACGAATCCAGAAAATCGCTCCATATATTCAGTATGATACGGATCCTTACATGGTGGTTGCTGACGGCAAGCTTTATTGGATAGTGGATGGGTACACAGTCAGCACCAATTATCCATATTCGGAGCCTTACTCTGACAACAAGATCAATTACATCAGGAATTCGGTCAAGGTTGTAGTCGATGCATACGATGGGGCTGTTACATTTTATGTGGCCGACAAGGAAGATCCGGTAGTCGAAACGCTAGGCAAGATTTTCCCGACCCTTTTCACGGATATTGGGGAAATGCCTGAAAGCTTAAAATCCCATATACGGTATCCGCAGGTGCTGTTCAACATACAGGCCGATGTCTTCCGCATGTACCATATGAACGACCCGAGGGTTTTCTACAATAAAGAGGACGAGTGGGACATTGCCAGTGAAAAGTATGAAACGGCAGAGCAGCAGATTGAAGGAACATATCTAGTCATGAAGCTTCCCGGTGAAGAAAAAGAAGAATTTGTTCTTTCCCTCCCATATACCCCGAAGACCAAGCAGAACATGACAGCGCTTTTCGTAGCAAGGAATGATGGCGATGTATATGGCAAACTTGTCATCTATAAGTTGCCTAAAAACAAGAATATATATGGTCCTATTCAAATAGAGAACAGAATCGATCAGGACGACGAGATTTCCCAGCAATTCACCCTTTGGGGACAGGTTGGTTCAAATGTAATCCGTGGAAATCTTTTGACCATACCAGTAAATCAATCGTTGCTTTATGTTGAGCCCATTTACCTTCAAGCCAATACTGAAAATAGCATTCCGGAGGTTAAGCGTGTGATAGTAGCCTATGGAGACCAGGTAGTCATGGAACAAACCTTGGAAGAGTCACTTAACAAGATATTCGGAACATCAAGCGATGGCTCCGACCAAGAAGGCGTTGAAGAAGGGGATACAACCTCCGATCTTATAATTCATGCAACAGAGATTTTCAAAAAGGCACAGGAGGCGCAGCAAAATGGCAACTGGAGCCTTTATGGAGTGTATCTAAATCAGCTTGAAAATGTTCTTGAAAAATTGAACGAAATAAACGGAATCGTTCCCGATCAGGAACCGGTTTTAGGTGAAGCTGAATTGCCGGCACAATAGGTGCGCGAGGAAGCAAATTTAAGAGAACAATAAGCAAACAAGGCGCCGCATGCGGCGCCTTGACTTCAGATAAAGTATAGTTAAAAAACGTAGAACGTAGAACGTAGAACGTGGGAAAGAAAAAGGCTAAATACAAAAGACAAAAGAACGACAAATTTAAGTATTGCAATGAGTGGTTTTAGGTTTTTGTATTTGAAACTTGCAGCGTTTAATGCACCACTCGTATTGAGAATCTACTCGAGGCGTTACAGGTTGAGGTTTCATATTGCGATGCATCGACCGAGGCTTGATATTCACAGCTTTGGATAAGGCTAAATCGTCAAGAAATCCGCTTTGGCCTTGGCCCGATGCGAAGCGAGTTTGCGGATTTTAGATTTTGCCGAAAGACGAAGCTCTATGAATACCCACAGGGCACGCGAATCCGCCGCAGGCCGCAGTGAGCAATATAAATCCTTGACCTGAAATCATCAACTTTCTTTTGTTTTTCTTTACACTTTCTACTTTCCACTTTCTACTTAGTTCTTAGACCGGTATGAAGCGTCTTTTTCTTGATTGTTTCCTCGATTAGGAATAAAATGATACCCATAATAGATTCATTATAGGTAGGTGAATGCATGAATGCGGAAAATATATCAAGACCGATTGGCGTTTTTGATTCGGGCATTGGCGGCATAAGCGTTTTAGCGGAACTGATTGAATGGATGCCGAATGAACGATTCATATATTTTGGAGACACTAAAAATGCTCCTTACGGCGTGCGCTCAAAAAAAGAAGTAAGGGATTTGTCAATTGAAGCATGCAGTTATTTAGTAGAAAGAAACGTAAAGGCTATTGTCGTTGCCTGCAATACTGCAACTAGTGCATCCATAACAGAACTCAGAAAAAAGTTCCCTATTCCTATAGTTGGTATGGAGCCGGCTTTGAAGGTGGCTGTTGATGCAGGAAATGGAGGAAAGATTCTTGTTATGGCGACACCCATGACTCTTAAGGAAAGCAAGTTTATGGATCTTGTGGAGCGCTATTCGGGGGAATGCGAAATAGAGAAGCTACCTGCGGCGCAGCTTGTCGAGTTGGTTGAAAGAGATGTTTTAGACGGGGATGAAGCTGAGGAAATTTTGCGCAGCTGTCTGGGAGACCTGACGGAAAAAGGTGTGCAGGTAATAGTCTTGGGATGCACCCATTTCGTTTTTCTTGACGATACGATTAAAAAACTATATGGGGATATTCAGATAGTGGATGGAAATAAGGGTACTGCTAGGCATCTAATGAATTTGCTGATGGGCAGGAATATGCTGAATAAGGAGCCCATAGACGAGGTAGGGGTTGATCTTTGCACATCATCTGATGATGCTGAAACGGTGGAAATATTTAAGCGGCTCCTGAAGAGTCGGATTGAAAAGCTGATGAACAAGAGACAGAAGCATGAAACGGAGAAGGAGCTTGAGAAGAGGATTATAGAGGAAATACGACTTGCACTTCGCGATAATCGAAAATTGACTGAAATTGACAAGAAACTCATTTCCTACAGATACGGCATTCAAAGGGACAAGATAACCGAAGTGTCGCGAATTGCCAGGGAACTTAACATGCCCAAGGCAAAGGTGGAAATTTGTATGGAAAAAGCCGAGAAAAAGCTGTTCAACATAATTAAAGACCAAATATGATTTGCGGAAAAGGTGGAGAGATTATGACATCAGGTAAGTTGCCAAGGTATATAGTTATTGCCCTTGATATTGCAAAGAGGATTAATGATGGAGAGTTGGCGAAAGGTGAAAAAATCAGCGGACGGACAATTCTTGCTGCAGAATACAATGTTTCGCCGGAAACAATAAGAAAAGCGGCAAAGCTTCTAAGGGATATGGATATAGTAGAGATTTTGCCTAAAAGCGGAATATACATAAAGTCTAGTGAACATGTGTCGTCATTCATGGGTACTTACAAGGATAAGGGAAGCATATCTGAAGTAAAGATGGAACTAAAAAAACTTTTGAAGCAAAAGAGTGAAATTGAAAACAGAATTCAAAAGGACATTGAGTATCTTATAGAAAATACGACGCGTGTAAAAAAAATAAGTGAATTGAATTTTAACAAGATACTTGTGCCGCATGACAGCTTTATTATAGGGAAATCTCTTAGGGAGCTTGCGTTTTGGCAAATGACGGGGGCAACGGTTGCCGGTGTAAGCCGCAATGGAGACATACATATTTCTCTGGGTCCGGATTTTGTGATTGAAGAGGGAGATGTGCTTCTTTATGTAGGAGAGGAAGAGACAATGAAAAAGGTCGATAAATTCTTAAAAATAGAAGAAATGGAACAATAAGGCTTGCATAGCATTGGAACATGTGGTAAAATTTTTAAAACATTAAAATATGGCTGTGAAGGAAATAGTAAGCATGCTTTGAAGCAAAGAGAACCGGTGGTTGGTGTGAACCGGTGGAAGAGCATTCTGAATCCGTTCCTGAGTCCGTCGGTTGAATCATTAGTAAACCGATGCGTTTGGCAGGCGTTATTCTGCTTCAAGAGGACGGACCGAAGGTCTGTCAATCAGGGTGGCAACGCGGGAAACTTCTCGTCCCTTCAGGGGGATTTTCGGGAGGCTTTTTTTAATTTCAAAAGGAGGAATGAATATGTTGGACATCAAAAGAATCAGAAGCGATTTCGATGAGGTTAAAAGACTCTTGGAAATTAGAGGCAAGGGGGATTATGGGCTGGATAAAGTCGTTGAATTAGACGGAAGAAGAAGAGAAATAATTGGAGATGTTGAAACCCTCAAAAACAAGCAGAACATAGCCTCACGGGAAATTCCCGAACTGAAGAAGGCGGGTGAGGATACATCCGGCATTTTTAAGGAACTAAAAATACTGTCAAATGAAATAAAGGATATGGATGTAGAGCTTAAGGATATTGAAGGCAAAATGGAAGAAATGCTTTTAACTATTCCTAATACCCCAAGACCTGAAACACCGGTTGGAAATGACGACACGGCAAACATAGAACTAAGAAAATGGGGCAAGCCAAGGGTCTTTGACTTTGAAGAAAAAGCCCATTGGGATGTAGGAACAGATTTGGGCATCCTGGATTTTGAAAGAGCCTCGAAGATTTCAGGAGCGCGTTTCAGCGTATACAAAGGATCGGGAGCGAGACTCGAAAGGTCAATAATCAACTTCATGCTTGATATGCATACCGAGGAGCATGGTTTTGTGGAGATACTGCCTCCGTTCATGGTAAATAGGGAGGCAATGAAGGGTACGGGTCAGCTTCCGAAGTTTGAAGATGATATGTTCCATATACCTGCAAAAGATTTCTTCCTTGTCCCAACTGCAGAGGTTCCGGTAACAAATCTTTACATGCAGGAAATACTAGATGGGGAAAGCCTTCCAATCTATCATACAGCGTACACTCCATGCTTTAGGAAAGAAGCAGGCTCTGCGGGCAGGGATACCCGGGGGCTCATAAGGCAGCACCAGTTCAATAAAGTAGAAATGGTCAAGTTTGTTAAGCCGGAGGGATCCTACGATGAACTGGAAAGTCTGACGGCGGCGGCTGAGGAAGTGCTTCAGCGTCTAGACCTTCCCTACAGGGTTGTTTGCCTTTGCGGAGGAGACCTAGGATTTTCGTCTGCATCCACATATGACATAGAGGTTTGGATGCCAAGCTATGGACGGTATGTCGAGATTTCATCATGCTCTAATTTTGAGGACTACCAGGCAAGAAGGGCCAACATAAGATTTAGGGATGAAAACGGAAAGGTTTCCTATATCCATACACTCAATGGATCGGGGCTTGCCGTTGGGAGAACATTTGCGGCGATACTTGAAAATTATCAAAATGAAGATGGAAGCGTTACGATTCCGGAGGCTCTCAGAACTTACATGGGTGGAAAAGTCCGGATAGAAGTGGAGGCAAACAGTGGAAAAATTTAGAGTTTTAGTGGCGGAAAGGATTTCCGATGAGGGTCTTGCGATATTTGAAGCCGTCCCCGAAATAGAGGTCGATGTAGAGCTTAAACTTAGCAGAAATGATTTGCTTGAAAGAATATCTGATTATGATGCGCTTGTAGTTAGAAGCAAGACGAAGGTGAACGGCGAGCTGATAAACAAGGCCGGCAAATTGAAAATAATTGGCCGAGCAGGAAACGGAATAGATAATATAGACATTGAAGCGGCAACCCTAAAGGGAGTGCTGGTGGCTAATACGCCTGAAAGCAACACTATGTCTGCGGCGGAGCTGGCAATAGGGCTCTTGCTTGCGCAATCCAGAAATATTCCGCAGGCAACTGCCCACCTGAAGAACGGGAAATGGGACAGAAATCTGTTTAAGGGTACTGAGCTTTATGGAAAGACGCTTGGGATAATAGGGTTTGGAAGAATTGGATCCCTAGTTTCAATGAGGATGAGGGCTTTCGGAATGAAAATAGTCGCATACGACCCGTATGTTAGCGATGAGCGTTTTGAAAAGTTTCATGCCGAAAAGAAGGAAACCGTGAAGGAATTGGTAGAAGTATCGGACTTCATAACCGTCCATACTCCAAAGACTGAAGAAACAATCGGCATGATAGGGGAAAAGGAAATTGGATGGATGAAGAAAGGCGTTAGGCTTGTAAATGACGCGCGCGGTGGAATTATCAATGAAAAAGCTCTATACAATGCTTTGAAGGATGGCAGCGTGGCAAGTGCCGGAATCGATGTGTTTGAAACCGAGCCAAGCTTGGACAATCCTCTATTTAAGCTAGACAACATTGTGGTGACCCCACACCTTGGAGCAAGCACGCACGAGGCTCAGCAGAATGTGGGAGAAACCATTGCCCGGCAGGTTATTGGCGGTTTGAGGGGAGAAATTGTTCCGAATGCAGTCAATCTGCCTGCACTAAACCGTGAAAACATAGAAGCGGTTAAACCCTATCTAAAGCTGGCGGAACAAATGGGAAAACTTTACTATCAATTGAACAGGGAACCCGTGGAGTCTGTAGCTGTAAGCTATTACGGAGACATAGCCGGTCAGGATGTGGACTTGGTTACGCTTGCATTCCTTAAAGGATTGCTTGAGCCTGTAGTCAAAGAGGGCGTGAACTATGTAAACGCTCAAAAGCTTGCCGAGGATAGGGGAATACATGTAAGGCAGAAGAAGGATGCAGTTGAGAAGCACCAATACAGGGAGCTTATGAGCGTTAAAGTCAAGAACGGACAGGAAACCTTTGAAATAGCCGGAAATTTGTCTGCAAAAAAGGAAGGCCGAATTGTTTATATCTTGGGATACGAGGTGGATGTGAATCCCACCGAATACATGATGTTCATTCAGAACATGGATGTGCCGGGTGTTATCGGACGCATAGGTACCATCCTAGGAAAAGGCGGAGTCAATATAGCAACTATGCAGGTTGGACGCAATAATCCGGGGGAAAAGGCTCTTATGGTCCTTAATGTAGACGGACCTGTTTCTGCGCCCGTGCTCGATGAAATATCAGGCAAGGAAGATATAATGTGGGCAGAGTCGGTAAAACTTTAAGGCTGTACGCTGGTCAAGAACAAATAAACTGCCGAAGTAGTATTATAACGCAATAAAGCAATCTTCGTCCTGGCTTTAGGCAGGGGCGGAGTTTGCTTTAATACCCGTCCGAAGGGGTCTTTGGACCGAGGATTCTTGCCTCTTGGTGGAAGGGAAAAAAATTCAAAAAATGTCTTTGTCAAGCAAACAAATACGCCTCTTTATATTGTGTTGAGGGAGCGTTTGTTATAAAATTTTAGTGCAGGGACTTTTGATTAAATTAATTCCAAACATAAGAGGAGGAAAACGCATGCATAAGAAATTATTCATCCCGGGGCCGGTAGATGTCAGCGAGGATGTTCTCGAAAAAATGGCGACGCCAATGATTGGGCATAGAACCAAGGAAGCGTCGAAGTTGCAGCGGGATATTTCCGAAAAGCTAATGAAACTCATGTATACGGAAAATCAAATAATTTTGTCCACAAGCTCCGGAACGGGGCTGATGGAGGGCGCGGTAAGATCTTGCACGAGAAAGAAAGCGGCGATTTTTTCTGTTGGGGCATTTGGAAATAAGTGGCATGAAATTGCCATTGCCAACGCTGTGGACGCAGATTTGTTTGAATCGGAATGGGGAAAAATCACAACGCCTGAAATGGTTGAAGAGGCAATGTCAACCGGCAAATACGATTTGGTTACGATAACCCATAATGAGACATCCACAGGAATAATGAATCCCCTTGAAGAAATATCGGAAGTAATGAAAAAATATCCCGATGCGATATTCTGCATGGATACTGTAAGCTCACTCGGAGGGGTCAAGATAGAGGTGGACAAGTGGGGCGTTGACATATGCATAGCATCTACACAGAAGTGCCTGGGACTGCCTGCCGGAATGGCAATATGCTCCATGTCGGAAAAAGCGGTAAATGCGGCCAAAGAGGTTGAGAACAGGGGATTTTACTTCGATTTGTTGAATCTATACAATACTATAAAGAAAAAGGATCATCAGTATCCCTCGACACCTTCCATTTCGCATATGTTTGCTCTAGACTATCAGCTCGACAGGATAATGGAGGAGGGCATAGAAAATAGGTTCGCAAGGCACCTCCAAATGGCTGAACACGTCAGAGGCTGGGCCAAAAAAAACTTCGAGCTTTTTGCTGACGAGAAATATGCATCCAATTCGCTTACAACTGTAAGGAATACAAGAGGCATTTCGGTTGCGGATTTGAATAATGAACTAGGGAAAAGGGGTTTCATGATTTCAAACGGTTATGGAGACCTGAAGGAAAAGACTTTCAGAATTGCCCATATGGCTGATACGCCAACGGAAGACCTTAAGGCACTTCTTGAGAATATCGACAATATTCTAGGATTATAGGAGCGCCGCAAAGGCGAGTTGGAGGAGAAGCGGTTATGACAGTTGACAAGTTTTTCAATCTAAGGAGGTAGTTATGGCAACAGTAAGACCGTTTCAGGGAATTAGACCGAAAAAAGAATTCGCTAAAGAGGTGGCATGTCTTCCTTACGATGTGATGAATAGGGATGAGGCTAAAAAAATGGCTGAAGGAAATCCGAAATCCTTTCTTCATGTGGTTCGTTCTGATATTGATGTGGATGATTCGGTCGATGTCCATGACGATATCATTTATGATAAGGCAAAAGAGAACCTGGAAGAATTTTTAAAAGACGGCATAATATTTCAAGAGAAAAAGAATTGTCTGTATATTTATCGACAAATATTCCGCGGTCGTGTTCAAACAGGCATAGTTGGATGTACATCAATAGATGAATATTTGAATGAAATAGTTAAAAAACATGAATTTACGCAACCTGAAAAGGAACTGGATC
>JAENWJ010000035.1 GCA_016649995.1 Peptostreptococcaceae bacterium | reverse complement strand
GATAAATGCAAAAGATAAAGCAGCATGTGCAATTTGAAACTTGTATCAATCTCTTGTATTCATGTATTTAATGCACATTAGACAACTATAAGAGTTTGGGTTTGCGCTTCTAAGGCATCGAATCTTTAGTACTTATCTTTTCCTTTCCACTTTCCACTTTCTACTTACAACTTAACAAACAGGAGGTTTTCAATGGGTAAAGTACATGTAATGAATCATCCGCTCATTCAGCACAAGCTGACGTATCTTAGGGACATCAACACGGGGGCAAAGGAATTCCGCGAGCTTGTAAAGGAAATGTCTACACTGATAGCCTATGAGGCTACCCGTGATATACCCCTCAAAGAGGTTGAAATCGAGACGCCTATCTGCAAGACAAAGGGTAAAATAATTGCCGGCCGAAAGGTTGGGATAGTTCCGATACTTAGAGCGGGTCTTGGAATGGTTGATGGATTCCTTTTGCTCATACCTGCTGCCAAGGTAGGACACATAGGACTCTACAGGGATCCCGAGACACTCGAGCCTGTTGAATACTATTGCAAGATGCCCGCTGATGTAACGGAGCGAGACATCATAGTTGTTGACCCCATGCTCGCAACGGGCGGATCGGCAATAGCTGCAATAGGGTTCATTAAGGACAGAGGCGTTCAAAACATTAAGCTTTGCTGCCTCATAGCTGCACCGGAAGGCATGAAGGCCGTAATAGAAGCCTACCCCGATGTTGACATATATGTTGCCGCGGTTGATGAAAAGCTAAACGACCATGCATACATAGTTCCGGGCCTCGGAGATGCAGGCGACAGATTGTATGGAACCAAATAGAAAAAGCAGTAGAAAGTAGCAAGTGGAAAGCAGAAAGAAAAAACAGTAGAAAGAAAAAGCAGTAGAAAGAAAAAGCAGTAGAAAGTAGAAAGTAGAAAGTGGAAAGCAGAAAGATTAGAGATAAGTGCAAAGATTAAAGACTAAAGATTAAAGACTAAAGATTAAAGATTAAAGACTAAAGATTAAAGATTAAAGACTAAAGACAAACAATTAAGAATAGTTTTTATCTCTATGTACTATGCTCTGAGTGTTTATGCTTTGTTTTTAACTTACTACTTTCTACGTTCTACGTTCCACTTATTACGTTCCACTTACTACGTTCTACGTTCCACTTAAACCGGAGGTTTTTTTATGCGCCCTGACTGGAATCAATATTTCATGGATATAGCCGAACTTATCAAGACACGCTCCACTTGTCTTAGGCGGCAGGTCGGCGCTGTAATCGTCAAGGACAAAAGAATATTGACTACGGGATACAACGGTGCGCCGATCGGAATGCGCCACTGCCTGGAGCTGGGGGGCTGCCTCAGGGAGCAGATGAACATACCTTCGGGCGAGAGGCATGAGCTTTGCCGGGCCTTGCACGCGGAACAAAACGCCATTATACAGGCGGCATATCACGGAATAAGCATAAATGGCGGAACTATTTATGTCACACTTCAGCCCTGCTCCCTCTGTGCAAAGATGATAGTCAATGCGGGCATAGTAAAAATAGTATTCAAGGGAAACTATCCCGACGAGCTGTCAATGTCCATACTTGAGGAAGCCGGCATAGAACTTGTGAACTACCAAGATTAAACTTTGTTGACAAAGGTTTGACCGTCATTGCAAAAAAAAATTCGAGTGATAGAATGAAAGAAAAAACAGTAGCAAGTAGCAAGTGGAAAGAGGAAAGAAAAAACAGTAGAAAGAAAAAACAGTAGAAAGAAAAAACAGTAGAAAGTAGAAAGTGGAAAGAGGAAAGAGGAAGACAAAAGATTAAAGATTAAAGATTAAAGATTAAAGATTAAAGACTAAAGACAAACAATAAGAATAGTTTTTATCTCTAGGTACTATGCTCTTAGTGTTTATGCTTTGCTTTTAACGTTCTAAGTTCTACGTTCCGCGTTCTACGTTCCACTTAAAGAGCATTTGTATTTTGTATTTGTTTTTACTTTCCACTTTCTACTTACTACGTTCCACTTAAAGAGCATTTGTATTTGTATTTGTTTTTACTTTCCACTTTCTACTTACTACGTTCCACTTAAAGAGCATTTGTATTTGCATTTGTTTTTGTTTCTACTTTCTACTTTCTACTTTCTACTTTCTACTTTTAGGGGTTCAAACCATGGAAATATACATTTTGCCGATTATTATTGCGGCCATACTAACATTCATAATGACGCCCATGGCAGAGAAACTGGCCCGAAAAGTTGGAGCCATGGATGTGCCCAAGGACGACCGCAGGGTCCACACTAGCCCCATTCCTAGAATGGGAGGTTTGGCCATTTATTTGGCTTTTGTTGCGACCCTTGTTATTTTTGCGGGAATGGATGACATGACCATGGGCATAATAATTGGTTCAACCATGATTGTTGGCGTAGGAATAGTGGACGACATAAGGGGAGTTTCAGCAAAGGTTAAGCTCCTGGTACAGATTTTAGCGGCGCTTGTACTGGTGCATTTTGGTGTTAAAATAGACTTCTTCACAAACTTCTTCGAATCCGAAGGGCTCATATATCTTGGAAACCTAAGCATTCCGATTACGGTATTCTGGGTTGTCGGCATAACCAACACATTCAACCTCATAGACGGACTGGACGGCTTGGCGGCCGGCATTTCTACAATCTCAGCCACTACACTTTCATATATCGCATTTGTAAATGGAAGGTATGAAATGGCACTTGTGACACTAATCCTCGCAGGATGCTGCGTGGGATTCCTTCCTTTCAACTTTAACCCTGCAAGGATATTTATGGGAGACACGGGGAGCCTTTTTCTCGGGTTTGTATTGTCCGCCATTTCAATACAAGGAACAATAAAAGGAGCGACAGCCCTTACAATGGTATTGCCCATATTGGCAATGGGACTTCCCATAATGGATACAACCCTTGCTATCTTAAGAAGGATTATTGGAGGTCGATCAATAATGGAGGCCGACAAGGGACACCTGCACCATAAGTTGCTTTCTGCCGGACTCTGCCAAAAGCGGGCGGTGCTGCTAATGTATGGAATTAGTCTGATGCTGGGTATAAGCGCAGTACTCCTTATGAATAGCGAATATATAAGCGGCTTTGCGATCATTGCGGCCACATTGGTTATTGCAATGATTCCCGTCATGATGGAACAGGCAAGAGCGGGGAAAAAATAAAATCGAATAAAGAAGAACAAAGAAAAAACCTGATTATATATAGATGATCGGGTTTTTATATTTCAAAACCATATCTTGCGTAATAACCTTCAAAAGCGTGGTAAATAGTAATATAATATATAAGTGTGTAAGAACAGCAAAAAAAGTGAGCAGCATGCAGCATGCAGTAAAAGATTGAAGAGCAAAAGAGGTAAATAAGAACAGCAAAAAAAGTGAGCAGCATGCAGCATGCAGTAAAAGATTGAAGAGCAAAAGAGGTAAATAAGAACAGCAAAAAAAGTGAGCAGCATGCAGTTTGCAGTAAAAGAATAAGACAAGAGACAGAACGGTAAAAAAAGCGTGCAGTTGGTTTTTAGTACTTTGCTTTTGCACTAGGTTTTGCATCTACTGCTCACTGTCTATTGCCAACGGCTAACTGCCCGCTGAAAACTGATTTTGCTTTCAATCATTTGCATTGAGTCTTTGCACTTACTGCCCGCTGCTCGCTGCCTACTGCCAACTATTAAAGGAGCTAAACATGCTTAAAATAATCTCTGTTTTCGGAACAAGGCCGGAGGCAATCAAGATGGCGCCGGTAGTAAAAGAATTGGCTGCTTGCCGGCAGATAGACGCCAAGGTTTGCGTTACGGCGCAGCACAGGGAAATGCTTGACCAAGTCCTTGAGCTTTTCGGCATAGAGCCGGACTACGACCTAGACATAATGAAAAGCGGACAGACCCTTTCGGACATAACATGCAGGGTTGTAAAGGGAATAGAGGAAATTTTGCTAAAAGAAAAGCCTGATATGATACTGGTTCATGGGGATACAACCACAACATTTTCAGCCTCGCTTGCAGCCTTCTATTCGGGCACCGCAATAGGCCATGTCGAGGCAGGCCTTAGAAGCGGAAACAAACTGTCGCCGTATCCCGAGGAAATGAACCGATCTCTTACGGGCCGCCTTGCCGACATTCATTTTTCGCCGACGGAGGGAAACAGAAAAAACCTTTTGCGCGAGGGAATAGACGATAGAATCATAAGCGTCACGGGAAACACGGTCATAGACGCCCTGATGTCTGTGATAGATGAAGAATATGAATTCGATGAAGAGGTATTAAATTCAATAGGAAAAGACAGAAAGATTGTTCTTTTAACATCCCACAGGCGTGAAAATATTGGGGAGCCAATGAAAAATATCTTCAGAGCCGTTAGGCGTATAGTCGACGCGGACGAGTCGGTGGAAGTTGTATTCCCGCTCCATCTCAATCCAAAGGTCAGGAGCCTTGCGATTCCCATACTTGGGGACCACGAGCGCATCCATCTCATAGAACCGCTCGATTATGAGCCATTTGCCAACCTTATAAACATGGCCTACCTTGTTTTAACCGATTCTGGAGGGATACAGGAGGAAGCGCCAGCCCTAGGAAAGCCCGTGCTTGTGCTTCGCACAGAAACCGAGCGCCCCGAAGCAGTTGCGGCCGGTACAGTGAAAATGGCCGGTGTTGAAGAAGAAACGATTTTTGAGATGGCAATGGAGCTTCTGTCTAGCAAAGAAGCCTATGGCAAAATGTCAAAGGCTGTTAATCCATACGGAGACGGCAAGGCTTCGGGAAGAATACTTGAGTCAATACTGGAGTATTTCAAAAGCTGAAAAGAAAAAACACTGCAGTTTTACTTTAATGCGAAAGATAGGCAACCAAGCATTCCACTTTCGGCAATGAAACCAAATAGCGCAGTAGTTTTATTGTCGAAATTATGACAATAAAAATCGAGTTTTACAGCAATGAATATCTGAATATTCATAACAATAGACACAAGTACATTGTATACAAGGCTACGCGGACCATTGCTATTGCTTTATTTAAGTTCTTTGTTCGGAATTGTGTGACAAAAGTGAAATTTGAGTAGAATTCTTGTGAAATTTATAACATATCTGCTTTAATATACTTGTATATTGGCATGGAATATTATAAAATTAATAGTGATTGCGAGTGTGATTTTATGGCCGGTTCCAAATTTAAAATGTATGAAAATTTGGTCTTTTTAACTCAGATAGGGGTTTCCATGATTATTCCGATTCTTGGAGGGCTTTTCATCGGCAAGTTTATAGATGAAAAAATGGGAACAACGAGCATTTTTATGCTTACATTCATCATCTTGGGAGTGGTGGTCGCTTTCTTGAACGTATATAAGATGGTTATGAAAGGCTACAGAAAGAAGGATAAGTAGACTTATGTCATATACTAGCGATATTCAGGCAACAACTATAAAGTGGACACTAACAGCCATTGCGATTATGGGAGGGATTTCGATATTCTTTCTGAAGGAGCCGCTTGCGTTTGCGCTAGGGCTTGTTTTTGGTGGGCTCATAGGCATTCTTAACTTTGTGGATCTCGCAAGGACACTAGAGAGAGCCGTCCGGATGAGAATGGACAAGGCCAAGACCTTTACGGCACTTAAATATTTCATTAGGTACATAACAATGATCATCGTGCTTTTTGTATCGATAAAAGCAGACTACATAAATGTAATTGGAACCATCATAGGATTGCTATTGATCAAGTTTGTTGTCCTGGCGACGAACCTGTTTAATAATAGAGACAGTCAACAAAAATATACAAATAGAAAGGGGGACGAATAGTGGATGCAGGTTTTGGACCAAGGATAATCTTCGAAATTGGCGGAATACCAATTACGGAGACTGTTACCAACACATGGCTGATAATGATTGCTTTAACCGTTTTTTCATATTTTGCCACCAAGAATTTTAATAAGATTCCGGGCAAGTTTCAGAATGCACTTGAAACTTTGGTTGATGCGATTTACGGTTTAACTAAGCAATCCATGGGTGACGACAAGGTGGGTTTTGCTCCTTACATGGGAACGCTTCTTATCTATCTTACCATTGCTAATCTGTTGGGATTGGTCGGATTCAGACCTCCGACCGCTGATGTAAACACTACGCTTAGCCTTGCGATGATGACCTTTGTCATGATTCATGGCTTCGGAATGAAATCGAAGGGTGTGGGAAAATACTTAAAGGGCTTTACCGAACCGTTTGTGGCATTAACGCCACTTAACATTATCGGCGAGCTGGCTACACCAATTTCTTTGGGTTTCCGTCTTTTCGGAAACATCGTGGGAGGACTCATAATAATGAGTTTGCTTTACAGTGCACTTGCTGCACTTAGCGCAAAAATAGGCCTTCCCATACCAATTTTTGAAACAGGAATACCGGCACCGCTCCACATTTATTTCGACTTATTTGCAGGAGTTCTTCAGTCGTTCATATTTGTGATGCTGTCGATGGTTTTCGTATCAATGGCCATGGATTAATAATCAGCTATGACCAGCATTTAGTTTCAATATATATGGGGAAAGAAAATACTGAAAGATTCACTTGTTTTGCAGTTAAAAATGGAGAGATGGAGGTGAAAGAGTGGAGACTTCCAATAGTATTATGAATTTCTTAAATTGGTTGATGACCTTTGACCGAAGAGCTTTGATTCTTGGCGCTTCGGCAATAGGAGCCGGATTCGCTATGATAGCGGGAATCGGACCTGGGGTCGGACAGGGCTACGCAGCCGGAAAAGGCGCGGAAGCCGTAGCAAAGAATCCTGATAATGCCAAGAACAGCACAATGGTAATGCTTCTAGGAGCAGCCGTTGCAGAAACAAGCGGCATATTGTCACTAGTAATAGCAATGATATTTCTCTTCGGAAATCCCCTTGTGGATGCCGAGGGTTCCGCCTTGGTAATAGCCGCATCGGCTATAGGCGCAGGCTTATCGATGATCGCAGGAGTAGGCCCCGGCATTGGGCAGGGTTATGCCGCTGGCAAAGGGACGGAAGCCGTAGCTGACCATCCGGACAGGCAGTCGAGCATCATCCGAACCATGTTTCTGGGACAGGCCGTCGCACAGACGACCGGCATTTACGCATTGATTGTCACCCTTGTACTTATGTTTGGTAATCCTCTTGCAGCAATATCTGCAGGTGGGGTGGCAGTAAACAATTTGGCCATGGTTCTTGGAGCCTCGGCAATAGCGGCAGGTTTTGCCATGATAGCTGGAATAGGGCCCGGAGTCGGGCAGGGCTATGCGGCAGGAAAAGGCGCTGAAGCCGTGGGAATTAATCCCGAGGCAGGCCGTGTTTCTACTATGGTCATGCTTCTTGGAGCGGCAGTAGCCGAGACAAGCGGTATATTGGCCTTGGTAGTTGCACTTATACTGCTCTACGGAAATCCCTTGGTGGATGATGCAGGTTCCGTTCTTGTAATATCGGCATCTGCAATAGGCGCCGGTCTTTCAATGATTGCGGGCGTAGGCCCGGGAATCGGACAGGGCTACGCTGCAGGCAAAGGCACCGAAGCCGTTGCCAAGCATCCGGACAGGCAGTCGAGCATAGTAAGAACAATGTTCCTCGGACAGGCTGTAGCACAGACGACAGGCATATATGCGCTTATCGTTTCGCTGGTACTATTGTTTGGAAATCCCTTGGTCGAATTGGCCGAAGGCGGAACAGATGTAAACAACCTAGCGGTAATCCTTGGATGCTCAGCAATAGGAGCCGGGCTCGCAATGATAGCGGGTATCGGGCCTGGAGTGGGACAGGGTTATGCTGCAGGAAAAGGCGCTGAAGCCGTGGGAATTAATCCTAAGTCTGGGCGCGTAACAACAATGGTAATGCTCTTAGGGGCAGCCGTTGCCGAAACAAGCGGTATATTGGCCTTGGTAGTTGCGCTGATATTGCTCTTCGGAAATCCGCTGGTCGGTCAGACCGGTTCGGTAGTTGTAATAGCTGCGTCGGCAATCGGTGCAGGTTTTTCGATGATAGCGGGTGTAGGCCCAGGAATCGGACAGGGCTACGCTGCAGGCAAGGGCACCGAGGCAGTAGGAAAAAGGCCTCAGTACCAATCGGCAATAGTTCGTACAATGTTCCTTGGACAAGCCGTAGCGCAGACCACAGGCATATACGCACTGATTATTTCATTAGTGCTGCTGTTTGCGAATCCGCTGCTGAGCTTAGTTTAGATAGAAGAATAAATCTTGAAATATACCGCCCCGTACAGGGGACAGGAAGAGGAGGAAATATAAATGGAAGCTATTACTGGTAGAGAATTAGTATTGGCTTGCTCTGCAATAGGGGCCGGGCTTGCAATGATAGCCGGCATCGGACCTGGAATCGGCCAGGGTTACGCAGCAGGCAAAGGGGCTGAGAGTGTAGGAAGACAGCCGGAAGCGCAAGGCGACATCGTTCGAACAATGCTTCTCGGAGCCGCTGTTGCAGAAACAACAGGTATCTACGGTCTCATCGTTGCCCTGATTTTGCTGTTTGCAAATCCCCTTATCGGACTTTTAGTATAAGAGCTTAAATAGTCCAAGTGTAATAGTCAAGGGATTTTAAACGCATGAAAGGGGGCAAACGGGAACATGAGAACTGGATTAGTAGAAGTAAACTGGACCTTTGCGTTCCAGATCATAAACACCATAATCTTATACCTGATTCTGAAAAAGCTTCTGTTCAAGCCTGTCACTAAATTCATGCAGTCCAGAACGGACGGCATTTCCTCTCAGGTAGAGGAAGCGGAAGGCATGACAGAGGCAGCTAACGAGCTGAAGGCGCAGTATGAAACGAAAATAAAAGCCTCAGAAGACGAAGGCAGACAGATAATAAGAGATGCCTCAATGAGAGCCGACAAGCATGCGGCGGAGATAATCAAAATCGCTGAAGATGATTCGGACAGCATAAAGAAGAGAGCCCAAATCGAAATTGAGCGAGAAAAGGAAAAAGCAATAAACTCACTCAAGGACGATATTGTGACAATCGCCATTATGGCGGCTTCCAAGGTTGTCGAGAAGGATTTGGATTCGGAGGCACATGAAAGCTATGTCAAGCAATTTATAGATGAGGTAGGGGATGCTAAATGGCAAAACTAGTAGCAGCAACCTATTCGGAAGCATTGTTCGACGTGGCCGTCGAGGTCGATAAAATCGACTTGTTTATGGAGGATTTGAACGGAGTAGTAGATTCGTTTGATGAATACCCCGAATTCTTTGAATTGTTCAAAACGCCGCAGATAAGCATAGAGGAAAAGAAAGACATAATCGAAAATGTTTTCAGTGGAAAAATCAACCAGGAAGTGCTTAACTTCCTCAAAATAGTAATAGACAAGCAAAGAGGAAAAGAAATTGCGGCAATAACAAAGGCCTATGAGGCTCGAGTTTATAAACACAAAGGCATTGAAAAGGCGACAATCGTTTCTGCAGTGCCTCTTTCCGATGAGAACATGAAGCTTATCACGGAAAAACTCGAAACACTCACAGGCAAAATCATAGAAATGACCGGCAAGATAGATAAAACAATTCTGGGCGGCGTCACGGTTCGCATAGGAGATCGCGTATTAGACGGTTCTTTAAAGAGCAGACTCGAAAACGTGAAAGAGGACCTGGCAAGACTCGTAGTCTAAGTATAGAAGGGGTGATGTGAGGCATGAACCTTAGACCTGAAGAAATAAGCTCTGTGATAAAAGCACAGATAAAGAAATATGACAACAAGCTTCAAGTAGAAGATGTCGGAACCGTTATCCAAATCGGAGACGGAATTGCCAGAATCCACGGCCTTGAGAAGTGCATGGCCGGGGAGCTCCTGGAATTTCCGGGAGAGGTATACGGGTTGGCGCTCAACCTTGAAGAAGACAATGTAGGGTGTGTTCTTCTGGGCGCCGAAGGCGACATAGTCGAAGGCGACATAGTTAAGACTACAGGCAGAATCATGGAAGTTCCTGTTGGGGAAGCCATGATAGGACGTGTAGTAAATCCGTTGGGACAACCTATAGACGGAAAGGGACCCATCAAGACCGATAAAACAAGACCTGTTGAACAGGTTGCGCCGGGCGTAATCGCCAGGAAATCCGTTCACCAACCTTTGCAGACCGGCATCAAGTCAATTGACTCAATGATTCCAATCGGAAGAGGCCAACGTGAGCTCATCATCGGCGATAGACAAACAGGAAAGACAGCAATAGCCATTGACGCAATCATCAATCAAAAGCATGAAAACGTAATCTGCATATATGTTGCAATAGGTCAAAAGTCATCTACAGTTGCGCAAATAGTAGAGAAACTCGAAAGCTACGGATCAATGGACTATACAATAGTCGTTGCAGCCTCTGCTTCTGAGAGTGCTCCGCTTCAGTACATGGCGCCTTATTCCGGCGTTGCGATGGCTGAGGAATTCATGTGGGAAGGAAAAGACGTACTAATAGTATACGATGACCTTTCCAAGCATGCTGTTGCGTATCGAGCAATGTCCCTTCTTCTTAGAAGACCGCCGGGCCGCGAAGCATACCCGGGAGACGTTTTCTATCTTCACTCGAAACTCCTTGAGCGTGCAGCAAAACTTAACGACGAACTTGGCGGAGGATCAATAACAGCCCTTCCCATAATCGAGACCCAGGCCGGAGACGTTTCGGCATATATACCGACCAATGTTATATCCATCACAGACGGTCAAATATACCTGGAAGAAGAACTCTTCAACAATGGCCAAAGGCCTGCCGTAAACGCCGGTGTATCCGTTTCACGGGTTGGCGGAGACGCGCAGATAAAAGCCATGAAGAAGGTTGCAGGAAAAATAAAGCTGGAGCTTGCTCAGTACAGAGAGCTCGCAGCGTTCTCACAGTTTGGATCCGACCTGGACAAAGACACTCAAATGCGTCTTGCTCACGGTGAAAGACTCATGGAGATCTTGAAACAGAAACAATACTCGCCTATGTCCGTCGAGGACCAGGTAATGATAATCTACGCCGTAGTAAACAAATATCTGATGGATGTTCCAGTCAGCGTGTTTGCCCGTTGCGAAACAGAGTTCCTGAAATACATGGAGGAACAGCATGCGGAAATCGGTAAAGACATCAAAGCTAAAGGTGTCCTGACTGACGAGATGGAAGATGGTCTCAAATCAGCGATTGAAGCATTCCTTAAGACCTTCGAATACGAGGTGTAATTCGCAGATAACCTTGTTCCGCTGAAAAGCGGAAAAGAAAGAGAGGTGAAACAGAACATTGGCAGGAATAGGAGCTCAAGACATTAAGCGCAAAATAAAAAGCATAAAGAACACCCAGCAAATCACCCAGGCCATGGAGCTGGTATCTACAGCAAAGCTGAAGAGATCAAGAGACAGGTTGGATAAGACGAAGCCGTACTTTGACACAATCCGGAAGACCATCGAGGATATTTTCTCGAAATCGAAGGATTTGGAACATGTATATGTCACCGAGAGAGACGTTAAAAAGACCCTCTACATAGTGATTACGGCGGACCGTGGGCTTTGCGGAGGATACAACATAAATGCCATGAAAATGGTGATCAACCTTCCCATTGACAAAAAGGAAATATCTCTTTTGGCAATCGGAAACAAGGCAAAGAGTTTTTTCGGAAACAGAGAATACGAAATAATGGAATCCTACACAGGAATCTCCGAGAAGCCTCAATATGTAGACGCAATTGAAATAGGGAACAAGGCGATAGAACTTTTTGAATCGGGAGAGGTAGACTCTGTAAAGCTTGTCTACACCCAATTCGTGAGTACATTAAGCCAGACGCCTAAAATAGTACAACTATTGCCTGTGCCCAAGGGCGATGAAAAAGACGATGCGGATGAAGAATTCATCTATGTCGACTACGAACCGTCCCACCAAGTGGTTCTGGATTACGTCATACCGAAATTCGTGCAGTCCACCATATACGGTGCGCTTGTCGAGTCATCGGCATCCGAACAGGGATCCAGGAGGGTGGCAATGGAAAACGCTACCGACAACGCGGAAGATATGCTCGAAAGTTTGACGCTTTCCTTCAACAGGGCCCGTCAGGCGGCAATAACCCAGGAAATCACCGAAATAGTCGGTGCTACTGAGGCGCTTAGCTAAAATAAATCCGAAAGGAGTTGAAACGTTCAATGGAGAAAAATGTAGGAAAAGTTGTACAGATAATCGGAGCCGTACTAGACGTTCGGTTCGAATCCGGACAACTGCCTAAAATACTAAATGCCGTCGTTGTTGAGCAGGGCGACAGGAGAATATTTTCCGAAGCCTTCCAACACATAGGCGACAATACAGTCAGATGTGTAGCCATGGCCTCTACAGACGGATTGGTTAGAGGGGCTAGAGCAGTCGACACAGGCGCTCCAATAACAGTGCCTGTCGGCAGGGCAACACTCGGAAGACTCTTCAACGTTCTTGGAGAAGTGGTCGACAATAAAGAAGACGTATCCAGAGAAACGATGCTTCCAATTCACAGAAAGGCCCCGGCCTTCGATGAACAAGAAACATCCACTGAGATATTCGAGACAGGCATAAAGGTTGTAGACCTGGTTTGCCCATACGCAAAAGGCGGAAAAATCGGCCTCTTCGGAGGAGCCGGCGTTGGAAAAACAGTTCTCATCCAGGAACTTATTAACAACATCGCAAAAGAGCACGGAGGACTTTCAGTATTCGCAGGAGTTGGAGAGCGTACCCGTGAGGGGAATGACCTCTACCATGAAATGACCGATTCAGGAGTCATCGACAAAATGGCAATGGTATTCGGACAGATGAACGAGCCTCCCGGCGCCAGAATGAGAGTTGGACTGACAGGCCTTACCATGGCCGAGTATTTCCGTGACGTAGAGGGAAAAGACGTTCTGCTTTTCATCGATAACATATTCAGATTCACACAAGCGGGCTCGGAGGTTTCAGCCCTTCTGGGACGTATGCCTAGTGCCGTTGGATACCAGCCGACGCTAGCTACGGACATGGGTACCCTCCAAGAGAGGATAACATCCACAAAAGCCGGATCAATCACATCGGTTCAAGCCGTTTACGTGCCTGCCGACGACCTGACAGACCCGGCTCCGGCCACTACATTCTCACATCTGGACGCCACAACAGTTCTATCCCGTGACATATCCAACCTGGGAATATACCCGGCAGTAGATCCGCTGGATTCATCGTCAAGAATACTCGACCCCAACATAGTAGGGGAAGAGCACTACGCCGTTGCCAGAAGAGTTCAGGAAATACTTCAAAGATACAAAGAACTCCAGGACATCATCGCCATACTGGGAATGGATGAGCTTTCAGACGAGGACAAAATCACCGTTGCAAGAGCTCGTAAAATCCAAAGATTCCTTTCGCAGCCGTTCTCGGTTGCCGAAGCCTTCACAAACCAGCCCGGAAAATACGTAACAATCAAAGACACCATCCGAGGCTTCAAAGAAATACTCGAAGGCAAGCATGACGATATCCCGGAATCGGCATTCCTTTATGTCGGCACAATAGAAGAAGCCGTCGAAAAGGCCAAAGCTGCAAGCTAAGCCTGATTTGACGCTTCGTTAACGCGGAGGTGAACACATGGCAAACAATTTCCATTTGGAAATAGTGACTCCCTACCGGATGTTTTATGACGACGACGCTGAAATGGTAATCGTCAAAACTATAACCGGAGAAATGGGAATCCTTAACGAGCACATGCCTTCAGTCGTTCCTCTCGACATCGGGATTCTGAGAATCAAGGCGAACGGTAAAATCCAATCGGCCTCAACAGCCGGGGGATTCGTTACAATCGGTACGGACAAAACCACAATCATAACCGACTGCGCAGAGTGGGCAGACGAGATTGATGTGAACCGTGCAGAAAACGCCTTGGAGCGTGCGCAGCAACGTCTTGACAAACGCAACGAGAAAATCGATATCGCACGAGCAGAACTGGCCATCAAAAAGGCCTTCAACAGAATTAAACTTGTTGAAGAGAGTGGCAAAAAGAAATAGAATCAACGAAATGGGGACGGGGGCTATATCGTCGAAAATCGACGATATAGCCCCCGTCCCCATTTCGTTGAAAAAATATTGGGTTACAATAAAGTAAAGAGTGTGCAAATACTATGCAAATGTTGTATAATAATTGTTAGCTGTGATATCATAGTAATATAATGAACCGGTACATTGAGTAACTGGTCTTGAGGAGGATGAGAATTGCCTAAATTTATTGTTGAGAAAAGCGAACCACTCAAAGGCACAGTTAGAATTAGCGGAGCCAAGAATGCGGTATTACCCGTAATGGCTGCCACTCTTTTGGCTACAGAGCCATGCATCATAGACGATGTTCCTGGTCTTATGGACGTCAACGTCATGAAGGACGTATTGAAATCCTTTGATTTCGTAATAAATGAAATAGGTCCGGAGTCCATTGAGGTCATACCGGTTGAAATAAAGCAGCAGGAAGCTCCATACGAACTGATAAAGAAAATGAGGGCGTCATTCCTTGTTATGGGTCCGCTTCTTGCAATGAAAGGCGTGGCAAGGGTTTCAATGCCGGGAGGCTGCGCAATAGGAGCAAGGCCGATTGATTTGCATCTTAAGGGCTTCAAAGCACTTGGCGCGGAGATAGATTTGGGCCACGGATATGTAGAGGCCAGAGCCGAGCGTCTTGTGGGGGACAGAATATATCTTGACTTCCCAAGCGTAGGGGCCACAGAGAACATAATGATGGCCGCAGCAATGGCAGAGGGGCAGACAATCATTGAGAATGCCGCAGAGGAGCCGGAAATAATCGATCTGGCAAACTTCCTTAACAAGATGGGCGGCAAAATTCGAGGCGCCGGCACAGACACAATCCGTATCGACGGAGTGGAAAAACTATACGGAACAAGGCATGCAATTATCCCCGACCGAATAGAGGCCGGAACATTCATGGTTGCCGCCGCAATCACAAGAGGCGACATTTTAGTTGCAAACGTTCTGCCGGAGCATCTTAAGCCGATAATTGCAAAGCTGAAGGAGACCGGCGTTCAAATAACCGAGTATGAAGATTCCATAAGGGTTAACGCATCCGAGGACCTCCGGTCCATGGACATAAAGACACTTCCATATCCCGGCTTCCCTACAGACATGCAGGCACAGTGCATGGCCCTGCTGACAGTTGCAGAGGGAACCAGCGTAATAATTGAGAGCGTATTTGAGAACAGGTTCATGCATGTCAGCGAGCTCAATAGAATGGGCGCAAACATCAAGATAGAGGGACATAGCGCAGTAGTCCAAGGAGTAAAAGGCCTTCAGGGCGCCCAGGTAAAAGCAACCGACTTGCGTGCGGGTGCGGCACTAATACTTGCCGGGCTGATAGCGGAAGGCACAACCGAAATCGACGAAATCTACCACATACTAAGGGGATACGTCAACATCGACGGAAAGCTAAGGGCCCTTGGGGCAAAAATAAAGACAGTCGAGTAGAAAAAGTGCTACAGGTGTTTTTAAGGCGATAGGCAAAATACATTATATCGAGAGTTATAATAGACAAATCAACAGGAGGTAGGGTATGTTTGGTTTTGGAATGGAAATAGGAATAGATTTGGGGACTGCCAGCGTACTTGTTTATATAAAGGATAAGGGAATAGTACTCCAGGAACCTTCAGTAGTTTCCATAGATACTCAGACCAATGAGATTCTCGCTGTCGGAGTAGAGGCTCGAAAAATGCTCGGAAGAACCCCCGGAAACATACAGGCCATTAGGCCGCTAAAGGACGGAGTAATATCCGACTACGAAATAACAGAGAGAATGCTCAGGTATTTCATCAAGAAAACCTGTGGTAAAAGCCGTATTTTCAGGCCCAAAATCATCGTTTGTGTACCCAGCGGAGTAACCGGCGTTGAGAAACGTGCCGTTATTGACGCAACCACAGAGGCCGGCGGAGGAAAGACATACCTAATAGAAGAACCAATCGCTGGAGCAATAGGAGCGGGACTAGACATAACAACCGCCGACGGAAACATGATCATAGACATTGGCGGCGGCACGACAGACATAGCTGTAATATCGCTTGGAGGCATAGTAGTATCCAATTCAATAAAAGTCGCCGGCGACAAATTTGATGACGCAATAATCAAATACATGCGCAAGACCCACAATATACTACTTGGGGAGCGCACAGCAGAAGATCTGAAAGTAAACATAGGCACAGCCTATCCAAGAAAAGAATCGATAAAAATGGATTGTCGCGGACGAGACCTCATAACCGGTCTTCCCAAAACAATCAGCGTAACCGCGGACGAAATGCTTGAGGCCCTCGCAGACCCGATAAACCTTATTGCGGAGGCAGTGCACTCGGTGCTCGAAAAAACACCACCCGAGCTTGCAGCGGACATAAGTACAAAGGGAATAGTCATGACCGGAGGAGGAGCCCTCCTTTATGGTCTCAATAAACTTATAGAAAAACGCACAGGGATTCCCGTTTATGTGGCAGATGATCCCATATCCTGCGTAGCAAAAGGCACAGGGATGTCACTCAACCACCTGAAAGTTCTTGAAAAAAGCATGATGAGCAATCCACGGCGCAGAAATCGCCGCTACTAATCGGCTCAAAAAAGAACTAAAAAGGGACAGACATTTTTGACTTCATACAGAATTTGCCAGTTGGCAATAGACAACTTTCCGCGAGGGAAGTTGTTTTTTTGACCCTTAAGAGCCATAATATTTTCAATATGGAAGGAAAAGGCATACTTGTGTAGAATACTTAAAGTGGTTATGCTTATTTTCATATAAATAAACACAGATGCAAAAAAAAGGGGGTGGGGAATTTGAAAAGAATGCTTTCGTTGATTTTGTGCATTTGTCTCATATTTGCGGGCGTTTCGATTGGAAATTATTCTGCTTACGCAGCAGAACCGTATATAGGTTGCGAGATGTATTCAAGCAATGCAAATCCGATTTATGCTAAATGGGAAGATTATATTTATATTGATGTGCAAACGACTGGTTCCGTAAATGTTAGTGCGGTTACAATAGGCGCGTTCAAAGCCACAAATCTAAGGAACACTACAAAGTGGAGAATTGAAACTAATAACATGTCTGATGGGGGATATTTGGATTTCGAAGTTGCCTATAGTTATGTCGATGAGTCGGGGAATATAATTGAGACAACGACAAATGAATTGACTTCCGGAGTGGCAGTCCTGTACGATCGCACCGCCCCAGACAATAATTATCCGACCATGAAAGTCGAAGGTGCGGATTCAATAAGCGTTACAGCCAATGCTTCCGGGTTGGAGGGATGTGTCGCGCCTGCACACATAAAAGGTTATAACTTCAAGCTATTTAGTGCTATAGGGACGTCAATTGGT
>JAENWJ010000034.1 GCA_016649995.1 Peptostreptococcaceae bacterium | reverse complement strand
TACACCTGTTCCCATCTCGAACACAGAAGTTAAGCTCCGTTGCGCTGATGGTACTTGGCGGGCAGCTGCCTGGGAGAGTAAGTCGTCGCCGGTTTTGATTTATATATTAAAAGGTTCGGAGTTTGATTCTCCGGATCTTTTTTTGCGTGAAAATATATTTTTCTTTAAAAAACCGTGATTATATAACTTGAAACGTGGTACAATATATAGTGTGATGATGCTTAAATATCATGTACATGTAGTACATTGATCCAAATAAAAGTCAAGATAAAATTCGATGAAAATTATAATAAAATGAGAGAAGGAGTCTGCTGATGATGAAAGTAGTAAAACGAGACGGCAATTTTGTGGAGTTTAATCCACAGAAAATTGTAAATGCAATCGAAAAGGCAATGGCAGAAACAAAGAAGGGCCTTGATGATGAGCTTGGACAATCGGTAGCAAAGGACATAATGAATGCTGTTGAGGACCATGATACATTCATAAAGGTAGAAGATATTCAGGATATGGTAGAGGACATCCTCATGGGAAGCAGCCGAAAGGATGTTGCTAAGAAATATATACTCTACAGATATGAACGCGACAAAACCAGGGATGCGCGCAAAAGAACTGACGACCGACTGCTTACAGACGCTTTCATAAGCAATTACAAACACAAGCCTTCTCCAATGAATCAGCTTGGCAGTTTCGTCTATTACAGAACCTATTCAAGGTGGCTTCCAGAGGAAAAAAGACGGGAGTATTGGTGGGAAACTGTAAGAAGAGCCGTTGAATACAATTGCAGTCTGGTACCAACTACGAAGCATGAAGCTGAAGAATTGTTTGATAATATTCATAAATTGAAGCAATTTCTTTCAGGCAGAACATTCTGGGTAGGAAATACACCGGTTGCGAGGCATTATCCCATATCTAACTTTAATTGCGCATTTACTGTTATCGATCAATTTGAGTCTTTTCGAGATTTGTTTTACTTGCTTATGGTGGGTTCGGGTGTAGGTGTAAGAATTTTAAGGGAGGATGTTTCAAAACTCCCGAAGGTAAGAACTGATTATGAGCTGATACACGAGCATTACACCAATGTACCTAAAGACAAGAGAGAAGACAGCACAAGCATAGAGTTTAAGAACAATGATTCCGCAAAGATAACAGTTGGAGACAGCAAAGAGGGCTGGGTTCAGGCTCTAGATTATTTTTTTAGAATGATTTATAGCAATGAATACAGGTATGTTAAAACAATCGTCGTAAATTATGATCATGTTCGTCCTCATGGTGAGCGTCTCAAGACGTTTGGTGGAACGGCAAGTGGGCATGAAAGCCTTAAAAATATGTTTGTAAAAATCAACAAGGTTATTAAAAAAGCCGGCCTTATACAGGATTCTGAAAGGGTTAAGTTTAAGCCTATAGACTGCATGGACATGGCAAACATAATAGGAGAGAATGTAGTGGTTGGAGGAGTTAGAAGAACGGCTGAAATCGTTCTTGTGGATTCTGACGATACTGAATGCATAGAAGCAAAGTCCAATCTCTACAAGCAAATTGATGGGCAATGGATCGTTGACAAGGACATAATCCACAGACAAATGAGCAACAATTCAATCTACTACAAGCAGAAGCCAAGTAGGGAAGGTCTGCACTGGCTCATTGAGAGCATGAGGTATTCTGGAGAACCGGGATTTGTAAATGCCGTCGCCGGAGAAAAACGAAGAGACAACATGAACGGTGTCAATCCCTGTGGAGAGATACTGCTTGATTCAAAAGGACTCTGCAACCTTACAACTATAAATGTGTTTGCATTCGTAAAAGAAGACAATACACTAGATGTTGAAGGCTTGATGCAGGCGCAAAGACTTTCGGTTCGCGCTGCGTACCGAATGACCTGCGTTGAATTGGAAATACCGGCTTGGGATGCGGTCCAGCAAAGGGATAAATTGCTTGGATGCTCTATGACCGGCTGGCAGGACATGGTAAATGCGCTATCCATGAGCAGGGATGAACAAAGGGCGTTGCTTGAACAATTGAGGGAAACGGCCCATGAGGAAGCCAAGAGGTATGCAGGTGAAATAGGGACAAACGAGCCTCTTCTTATAACGACGGTTAAACCCGAAGGGACGCTTAGCCAATTGCCGACCGTTTCAAGCGGCGTGCATTATTCGCATTCTCCATATTATATCAGAAGGGTTAGAATAAATGCGACAGATCCTCTTGTAAAGGTATGCGAAGAACTGGAATATCCTGTTCTCGCGGAAGTGGGCCAGGATATGGAAACCTGCACTACAAAGGTAATCGAATTTCCCGTAAAGGCGCCTGAAGGCAGAACCAAATATGATGTGAGCGCTATCGAGCAGCTTGAAAACTACAAGATGTTCATGGAGAGCTATGTCGATCACAACTGCTCTATAACCATACATGTCCGTGATCATGAATGGACAGGGGTTGAAGAGTGGGTTTGGGAAAACTGGGACGACATAGTAGCTGTATCCTTCCTGTCCCTTGACGACAACTTCTATGAGCTTTTGCCATATGAAGCCATAGATGAAGATGAATTCAACAAGAGAACCAGCGTACTTAAGCCTTTCATACCTTCGCTGATAAGCAAGTATGAAAAAGAAAAAGTTGAATTTGATATTGGGACAGAGGGATGTGAATCCGGAGTTTGCCCCATAAGATAGAAAATTACATGAACATACACATGCCGGCGGATATAATAGGGGAAAAGATAGTCCAAGGGCATTTGGACAAATATTTTATAGATAAGCCCAAAGCGACATTGGATGATGTCATAGAGGCACTTGGGCTTATAGACGAATATGTTAAATCGATTTCAAGACCGGTTATTCGAGTAGGCAAAGGGAAGGATTATGCAGGAAAGATTGCGGTGCTGATGGCGGGAGGTACAAACGGGGGAGCCGATGTATTCAAGACGTATTTCGAGGCGAGCGGAGTGGAAGTTGTAAGAGGCTTTGGAATGGAGTGATGGATGGACTTTGAAACAAGAAATCGGCGAGCCCAAAGGACTCGCCGATTTCTATGCCTGTTTAATGGCTAATTTCGATTGTATTTAGCAGTAGGTTTGATGGTCCACAATCAACTCCGCCGGAAACCTCGTCAAGCTGCTTTTCGTCTAATTCGTGATCATCCAAAATCTTTTTTTCTTTAGGCATGATGTTCCTCCCTTGAATAAAATTATTATTCTTTAATTCCATTTTATACCTTGTTGCAGAAGTTTGGAAGATGGATTTTTATGTTTTGAAAATTTAAAGGAATATTTAATATGAGTTTCTTTGTACCGGGGAATTAAACAGTGTATATTTAGTAGAATAAAATATGTATTGTCGGTTATTAAAATTGCATTTAATTCAGAATATAGAAGGAATTTCGAATTTATTATAGAATATATTCAATCAACGCGAAATTATAAAAACGAGGAGGAATAGCATGAATAAATATAAGGTTGAGCAAATAAGAAATGTAGCCTTGATGGGACATGGTGGAAGTGGAAAGACAATGTTGACTGAAAGACTTCTTTATATGAACAAGCAAATAAAACGTATGGGGAAAGTTGAAGATGGAAATACGGTTTCTGATTTTGATAAAGAAGAAATTTCCAGAGGTTTCACCATAGGAACTTCTGTTATTCCTCTTGAGTGGAATAATTCAAAATACAATTTGCTGGATACTCCGGGATATTTCGATTTTTCAGGAGAGGTTTTCAGCGCCCTAAGAGTTTCGGGTGGAGCTATCATAATGGTAGATGCTACTTCTGGAGTCGAGGTTGGTACGGAAAAGGCCTGGAAATTTGCTGAGGAATGGTCTATGCCTAGAATCATATTCATAAACAAGATGGACAAAGAAAATGTTAACTATGAAAAAGTGCTCACGGAATTGAAAGAGCGTCTAGGAAAAAAGGTAGCTCCGTTTGCTATTCCAATAGGAAAGGAAGATGCCTTCAACGGATTCATAAATGTAGTTGATATGGTAGGACGGGAATTGAAGGGCTCGGAATGTGTCGATGTGGCTATCCCAGAAGGTATGGAAGACCAGATCGCGAACATCAGAGAGATGCTGATTGAGTCGGTTGCAGAGAGTGATGAAGAATTTATGGAAAAATATTTTGAGGGCGAAGAATTTACTATGGAAGAAATTCATGCTGGTCTAAGAAAAGGAGTTCTGTCCGGCGCGGTGGTGCCTGTATTGCTTGGTTCTGTAGAAAAAGGCGTTGGAATGCATACGCTGATGAACATGATTTTTGATTACATGCCGACTCCTAAGGATATGCATGAAGGCGTTTACAAAGGCACAAACCCTGATGATGAAAGCGAGACTGAGAGAGCCGTTGATGAGAATGGTCCATTCTCAGCCCTTGTTTTTAAAACAATAGTCGACCCGTTTATAGGTAAAATATCTCTCTTTAAAGTTTATTCAGGCAAAGCTAAAAAGGATATGGAATTTCTAAATGCCAACAAAGACGAAAAGGAAAAATTCGGATCCATATTCCTTCTCAGAGGAAAGAATCAATTGGATGTTGATGAAGTAACGGCGGGAGACATAGGCGCAACTGCCAAGCTTCAATATGCTGAAACTGGCGACACGCTTTGCGATAAGGCTTCTCCAATTCGTTATGAAGGCATCAAGGTTAAAAAAGCCAATCTTTTCATGGCAATAGAACCGAAATCCAAGGGAGACGAGGAAAAAATAGGAACATCATTGCATAAGCTGTCCTCTGAGGATCCGACCTTTACGATGGAAAGAAACAAGGAAACCAAGCAATTCCTGATAGGGGGACTTGGAATCATGCATTTAGGGGTCATCACAAACAAATTGAAAAATAATTATGGAGTCGAGGTTGAGCTTGCAGATCCAAAGATTGCATATCGAGAAACAATCAAAGGCAAATCCGATGTACAGGGAAAACACAAGAAACAGAGTGGTGGAGCGGGTCAATACGGGGATGTACACATAAAATTTGAACCCTCAGAAGAGGTGTTTGAGTTTGAAGATAAGATTTTTGGAGGATCGGTTCCAAGGAACTATATACCAGCGGTAGAAAAAGGATTGCATGACTCAATAGACCATGGTCCGCTTGCGGGTTATCCTGTAGTGAATGTGAAAGCGATTCTTTACGATGGTTCTTACCACCCTGTTGATTCCAGTGAGATGGCATTCAAAATTGCGGCTTCGGTGGCATTCAAAAAAGGCATCGCAGAGGCGAAACCGATTTTGCTTGAGCCTGTAATGAAGGTTGACATCACAATACCGGAGGAATATCTTGGAGACATCATGGGGGACATGAACAAGAGGCGAGGAAGAATTCTGGGCATGGAAGTTGCCGGAAAGGGAGAGCAGGGCGTAAAAGCTGAAGCCCCTATGTCGGAAATGTTTAAGTATGCCATCGACCTTAAATCCATGACGCAGGCAAAAGGCGAATTTTCAATGGAATTTGAGAGATATGATGAAGTCCCCAAAAACTTGGCGGATAAAATCATAGAAGAGGCGAAAAGAGAAGAAGAATAAAGGCAGCGCAAAACAATATGGAATAATAAACAGAGCAAAATCCTTAGGATTTTGCTCTGTTTATATGCAAAAATTTATGATATAATCAAAGTCAAAGAAAGTCAAAGAAAGTCAAAGAAGAAAGAGGTGGTTTTGTGGCCAGACTAAGCGACTTGATTGAGGTTTTTATAAAGGATATGCTAAAAGATTCGGGAAGCCGGGACATTGAGATACAGAGGAATGAACTGGCAAATTATTTTGAGTGTGCTCCGTCCCAAATAAATTATGTATTGACTACGAGATTCCCTTTGGAAAGAGGATATATAATCGAAAGCAGAAGAGGCGGGGGAGGAAACATACGGATTATCAGAATCAAATATAATGAGGAAGATTTCGTATCCAACATACTCCTTGCGGTAGGAAATGGGATAAGCAAGATGAAGGCGGATGCTCTCATAGACACTCTTTTGGAGCAAAAACTAGTAAAGCGGCGTGAAGCCGAAATAATGAAGGCTGCTTTGAAGGACAGGACATTGACCTTTGCGGGTGAGAATAGAAATCGGGTCAGAGCTGAAATAATCAAGAGTATGATGGCTGTTCTCATGAAAAGGGAGGCGTGACGCATGGAATGTGAAATATGCAAAGCCAAGGCAATAGTTCATATAATCCGCATGGAGAATGGGGTGAAACAGGAGATGCATTTATGTGAGAAATGCGCCAAAGAAAAATTCGGGTTCATATTTAAGGGGAAGATTCCTTCAAACAGCATGATGAAGGGTATAATTGAACTCATTAATGACGATGCGGGGACATCAAAAGCTTTAAAAGAAATGATATGCCCAAAATGCGGAATGAGTTTCCATGAGTTTAAGGAGACAGGGCGCATGGGATGTCCTGCGTGCTATGAATGTTTTAATGAAAGGGTTTTGCCGATTATAAATAGAATGCATAGAAATGATGTACACATAGGGAAAATTCCCAAAAGGTATGAAGAGAAGCATTCCGTGGAGATAAAACTGGATCAATACAAAGCAAAAATGGATGAGGCGGTCAAAAATGAGAATTTCGAAAGGGCGGCTGAGCTTCGGGATGAAATAAAGAACCTGGAGAATAATGCCGGCGAATAGAGGTGGAAAATGGAAAACCAAGATATAAACAAAAACAATTTCGACAATATTGCGTTGTCGAGCAGGATAAGGCTTGCTAGAAACATAAGCGAAAAGTCTTATCCATGGAAAATGGATGAAATAGCGGGCTTGGAGGTTGCGGGATTGATAAGAAGGGCCGCTCTCGAAAAGGGCGGGCTCGAAAAATATGGCTTTGAATTTAAATTTGTATCTGAAATGAACAAAGATGAAAAGGCTGATTTGCTTGCTAATCATCTTATGAGCATTGATTTGATAAAAAATCCTAAAAATGGAGGAATTCTTATAAGCGGGGACAAGACCGTTTCAATTCTCGTAAACGAGGAGGATCATTTAAGGATTCAAACCGTGCTTCCGGGATTCGACCTAGGCAACGCTTGGCAGGAAGCGGATACCGTAGATGATTTGATGGAGGAGAGTGTAAGCTATGCCTTCGACAGGCATTACGGCTATTTGACGGCGTGTCCATCCAATATAGGCACAGGTATGAGAGCATCGGTGATGCTTCATTTGCCGGCTTTGGCATTTACCAAATACATCAAGCGCGTGTTTGATATAACAAATACGATAGGCCTTACGGTTAGGGGACTCTATGGCGAAGGAACTTCCACCGAAGGCGACATATATCAAATATCAAACCAGGTGACAATAGGGAGAACTGAAGCGGATATTATTGGCGACTTGGAGAAAATAACAATGCATGTAATGGCAAAGGAGCGCCAAGCTAGAGAGTACCTGGTGACAAAGCAAAAGACAAGAACGGAAGACAGAATATTCAGGGCCATGGGAATACTTTCGAATGCAAGATTGATGAGTCGTATCGAGGGCATGAAGTTGCTTTCCCTTATACGTCTGGGAGTGGATATTGAGATTGTTAAGAATGTGGAAATGGACGACTTGGATACACTCACTAAAGAGCTTCAAAGCATTGAAAATAATGATGCCGCTGAGTCTGCAAAGGAAATAGCTATGAAAGTACGAGAATTCTTTAAATAAAACGGAGGTGATTGAATATGGCATCATTGTTTGAAAATTTTACGGAAAAGGCAAAAAAAAGCATTGAATCTTCTAAGGCTGAAGCATCTTTTTTGCGTCACAACTATGTGGGGACTGAGCATATGCTTCTGGGATTGATGAGCGAAAAAGACGGTATGGCCTACAAGGTTCTTGTGGCTCTGGGAGTTCGGGCTGAGGACATTCGGAATATGATAAAAACATATATAGGAATGGGGGACAAGCCCGTTGAAATAATGGGATTCACACCCCGCACAAAACGTATTTTCGAGAACAGCATAATTGAGGCCAGGCGGCTTAAACAAAACTATGTGGGAACCGAACATATTCTAATATCTATTACTAATGAAAAAGAATGCATTGCAAACAAATTTTTGATAAGCATGGGAATTTCCCAGGAAATGATATTAAAGCAAATGGGCAAATATATGATGGGCGAAAAACAGGGAGCTATGCAAGCCGATGAGGACAAGAAAAAAAGCGATACTCCGATGCTTGATAAATACGGAAAGGACTTGACTGAGCAGGCGAGACTCGGTAAGCTCGATCCGGTTGTAGGAAGGGCCAAGGAAATAGAAAGAGTAATACAGATTTTAAGCAGGAGGACAAAAAATAATCCTGTACTGATAGGAGAGCCGGGTGTAGGGAAAACGGCAATAGCCGAGGGCCTTGCTCAAAAGATAGCGGACGGAAATATTTCGGAAACCCTGAAGGACAAGAAGATAATAGCTTTGGACATGGGACTCATGGTGGCTGGTGCAAAATATAGAGGCGAGTTTGAGGAGCGCCTTACGAAGGTTGTGGAGGAAATCAACAAAAAGAAGAATATAATTCTTTTTATTGATGAACTGCATACCATAGTAGGTGCTGGAGGCGCTGAGGGAGCAATAAATGCATCCAATATATTGAAGCCGGCATTATCAAAAGGAGAACTGCAGGCCATAGGTGCCACAACTATAGACGAATACAAGAAGTATATAGAGAAAGATATGGCGCTTGAAAGAAGATTTCAGCCTATTGTTGTTGAGGAGCCATCGGTCGAGGACACAATATTGATTTTGAAAGGGCTAAGAGACAAATATGAGGTCCATCATGGAGTTAAGATAACTGATTCAGCCATTCAAGCAGCGGCTGAATTGTCAGACAGATACATCTCGGACAGATATTTGCCGGATAAGGCTGTAGACCTAATTGACGAGGCTGCTTCCAAGCTAAGAATAGGTTTGACTACCCGTTCGCCGGAGATTGAAAACATGGAAAAAGAATTGGAAACGCTGAAGAAGGAAAAAGAGGAGGCTGTAAGTACGCAGAATTTCGAGGAAGCAGCTAAAATAAGAGATAGGGAAAAAATACTAAAAGAAAAACTGGAAGAGGATAAAAAGCTTTCAGGCAACAACAAGAAAAAAGCCGAGATTGACAGAGATGATATTTCAAGAATTGTATCGAGTTGGACCGGTATTCCGGTGACTAAATTGGCGGAGGAGGAATCGCAAAAACTCCTTAATCTGGAGAATATTCTGCACAAAAAGGTCATAGGGCAGCAAGAAGCGATAGAAGCCGTTTCGAAAGCTGTAAGACGTGCTAGGGTAGGCCTTAAGAGCCCCAATAGACCAGTAGGATCATTCATTTTTTTGGGGCCGACCGGTGTGGGAAAGACCGAGCTATCAAAGGCTTTGTCGGAGGCATTGTTCGGAGATGATGAATCCATTATTCGCGTGGATATGAGCGAATACATGGAAAAACATTCAATATCAAAAATGATTGGTTCGCCTCCGGGATATGTTGGATTTGACGATGGCGGACAATTGACCGAAAAAATAAGAAGAAAGCCGTACTCGGTAATATTGTTTGATGAAATTGAAAAAGCGCATCCCGATGTATTCAATCTGCTTTTGCAGTTGCTAGATGAAGGCCGCATGACTGACAGCAAGGGGCGTACTGTGGATTTCAAGAATACGGTCATAATAATGACATCCAATGTAGGAGCTAGAAGCATTAAGAAGCAGACTACACTTGGATTTGTAGCGGGTGGAGAAAACGAATATGAAAACATGAAGGACAAGGTAAAAACCGAGCTCAAGAAACGCTTCAGGCCGGAATTCCTGAATAGAATAGATGAGATAATAGTGTTTCACCAATTGAACGAAGGGCATATAGAAAAAATAGTTGAACTAATGCTAAAGGACTTGTCTGCAAGGCTTGAAACGATGGAAATTTTCATAGATATTTCAAGCGATGCAAAGAGCTTTCTTGCTGAAAAAGGTTTCGATAAGGAATACGGAGCGAGGCCGCTTCAAAGGGTAATCGCCAAGGAGGTTGAAGACAAGCTGTCCGAGGAAATATTAAAAGGGACGGTTGTTTCGGGAGGCCATGTTATGGTGGACTTGAAAGAAGGAAAAATTACATTGGCGGTATAAAGAATAATTGTAAAAATAAATAAAATGGACACATGGATAATTATAGCAATCCCTCGGTTTATAAAAATCGGGATATTTTCATGGGGGGCGTATTCTTGACGGTTATGCAGAAAAAAAAGCTTCCTGAATTGGACATTACCGTAATGCTTACTGCCTTTTCGATAGTCAGGGAAAAGGAAAGGGGAACAATTGAGCTTTTGGCAATAGCCCCTCTAAAGTCGTCGTAGCTTATCTTTGGTAAAATGGTTCCATACATCATAATAGGCTTCATCGATTTTATCGTAGCCATGGGCATAGGGGTATTGTGGTTTGGAGTTGCGGTGGAAGGGAGCCTTCTGCTTATGATTGCCGCGGGTCTGGGTTTTGTTATTTGCTCGCTTTCTATCGGGATGCTAATTTCAACGCTGGCGGACTCCCAATTGGCGGCAATGCAGATGACAATAATCATAATTCTGCCAAGCGTGCTTCTATCTGGTTTTGTATTTCCTCTCGAAGCGATGCCAATGTTCATAAAGGTGATAAGCAGAGTCATACCGCTCACATATTTTCTTGAAATTTCGAGAAGCATAATGCTCAAGGGTGCAGGAATTAGAGGTCTTTATCAAGAAATACTTAGCATGGTAGGCTTGACGGCCTTGATTTTGACTATTGCCATAAAAAGATTCAAACAAATAATGCAGTAATGGAGGAATACCATTGGCCGGTAAAAACACCAAGTATGTATGTCAGGAATGCGGATATGTATCCGTAAAATGGATGGGCAGATGTCCCGAATGCGGTAATTGGCAGAGCTTTGTTGAGGAGTTTGAAATAAAAGCTGCTAAAAGCAAATTCTATAGCATGGATGATGAAAAAAGCGGCAGTCCGATGAGGCTTTCGGAAATAAACATGGAACGCGAAGAGCGTATTAAAACCGGAATAGGTGAACTTGACAGGGTTTTGGGAAGCGGAATAGTGAGGGGTTCCGTGGTCTTGGTGGGAGGCAGCCCTGGGATAGGCAAGTCGACGCTTCTCCTTCAAATAGCCGGAACAGAAACCCTCCTTAAGGGTAACGACATACTGTATGTTTCGGGAGAGGAATCGTTTAGGCAAATAAAGATGCGAGCGCAAAGGATAGGGGTGGGAGAGGATGCCAATCTTAAGATTCTTTCGGAAAACAACATCGAAGTCATAAAGGCCCAAGTGAAAAAGGAAAAACCGGATATTCTGATAATCGATTCAATACAGACTGTTTACAATCCTGAAATAACCTCTGCTCCTGGTAGTGTAAGCCAAGTGAGGGAATGCTCCGGAGACTTGATACGCCTTTCGAAATCAAAAGGAATTTCAACCTTTTTAGTAGGGCATATTACTAAATCCGGAAACATTGCGGGACCAAAGGTTTTGGAGCATATGGTGGATACTGTGCTTTATTTTGAAGGTGAGCGGCACGATTCATACAAGATTCTCCGTGCAGTGAAAAATCGTTTCGGATCAACCGATGAGATTGGCATTTTCGAAATGACTGGAGACGGACTCAAAGGGGTTGATAACCCCTCGAATCTATTTATGACGGACCGTAAGAACGATATAAGCGGTTCCGCTGTATTTTGCGGTGTGGAAGGTACAAGGCCGATACTTGTCGAGATGCAGGCACTCGTAAGCTATTCGAGCTTCAACATGCCGCGCCGCATGGCATCGGGGGTTGACTACAATCGCATGATAATGCTAATGGCCGTTCTTGAAAAGAACATAGGCCTTCAAGTGCAGGCTCAAGATGCATATTTGAATGTTGTGGGAGGAATACAGATAAACGAGCCGGCGTCTGATTTGGCTATAGCAATTGCTATAGCATCGAGTTTTAGGAATACGCCGGTCCCTGCAGACATGGCCATTTTTGGAGAGATTGGGCTTGGAGGGGAAGTGCGCGGGGTTACCCATGGAGAAATGCGAATATCTGAAGCTGCAAGACTTGGATTCAAAAGATGCCTAGTGCCAAAATCAAATATTCCAAAGAGAAGAATGCATGAAGGCATTGCCTGCATAGGGGTGGATTCTCTTAAAGACGCATTCGAGGCAATTTTTGGATAAAATAAAAGTTGACACTCGGCGGTAGCTATGATAAAATTTTTATTTATTGACTAACTGCGAATAATGCTGTATACTAAATACGCGGCATATTTTCAGGAGGTTTATAGATGTTTAATATTGGAGATGTAATTGTCTATCCGATGCACGGAGCAGGGGTGGTGCAATCGATTGAGGAAAAAGAGGTTTTAGGTGAAACGCATAAGTATTATACTCTTATGTTGCCCCTTAGGAATATGAAGGTTATGATTCCGATGAACAACGCAGGCAATATGGGGATAAGAGGTGTTATAGAAAGCGAAGGGTTTCAAGATGTCATTGAGATTCTCAAGGCTGACAGAACGGAAATGCCTGACAATTGGAATAGGAGATACCGCTCCAATATGGAAAGACTGAAAAGCGGGAAAATCGACGAAGTTTCGGCTGTGGTAAGAAATCTTGTTTTGCTTGACAGAGAAAAAGGTCTTTCTACAGGCGAGAAAAAAATGTTGAATAATGCAAAGCAGATACTTGTGAGTGAATTGGCTTTTGCAACAGATTACGATGATGTAAAAATCGGAGAAATAATTGAGGATTCCATACAGTAAAGTGGCAAGACCAAGTGCCGAAAAGCACTTGGTCTTTTTTGATTGTTTTTTAACTCTTTTGTAATTGTATTGAATTGCTTGGGGGTATAGAATATTCATAGTGCTTAAATAAAAAGGGAAGGGGGTGAATGTATGTCGGATAAAATTATTAAAAGTGTAACATCTCTTATTGGCGCGCTTATAGGATATGCATTAAGTCTTCTGTTGATTGATTTTGTGGAAAGTCAAAATCTTATTTCAGTGGGACCCATGCCGCGGGTTGTCGCGAATATATTTGGAGCTTTAATCTTCGCGATGGTTATGTATCTTTTTGCCCCATACATAAAAGAAAAGGGTTGCAATCTCGTATATTGGGCTGAACGAGAGCTTCAAAACATTCCGGCCGCGGTTATTATGGCGGGAGCTATCGGACTCATAATTGGACTTATAATTGCTTATCTCATAAGTCAATTGTTGCTTAATATACCGATTCCGTTTGTTGGTAACATAATGTCTGCATTCCTATATCTTTTCTTGGGATTCCTTGGAGTGAGAATAGGCGTGAAAAATACACCTGAAATGCTGGCCTTGCCTGCCAAATTCAAGAATGCGGGAGAAAAGCAGAAATACAAAATGTCTTTTGTAGAGGGATGTAAACCTAAAATTCTAGATACAAGCGTCATAATAGACGGTAGAATAGCAGATATATGCAAAACTGGTTTTGTGGAAGGTCCTTTGGTTATACCGGAATTTGTATTGGAAGAGCTTCAGCACATAGCTGATTCATCGGACAACCTCAAGAGGAATAGGGGAAGGCGCGGACTCGACATTCTGAGCAAGATACAAAAGGAACTCGAGATAGAAGTAGTAATTGTAGATATCGATTTTGATGATGTTTCAGAGGTTGACAGCAAGCTTGTCAAACTTGCGCAGCAGATGAATGGAAAAGTTGTAACAAACGATTTTAATCTTAACAAGGTTGCTGACCTGCAGGGTGTTCAAGTCCTTAATATCAATGATTTAACGAACTCAGTCAAATCGATAGTACTTGCAGGGGAAGAAATGGATACTCAAATCATTAAGGAAGGCAAAGAGGCCGGACAGGGAATCGGCTATTTGGATGATGGGACGATGATTGTAGTTGATGGAGGAAGGCGGTATGTTGGAAAACATGTCATTGTCATAGTCACAAGCGTTCTTCAGACTTCTGCTGGACGAATGATTTTTGCAAAAACGAAGCATGCGTAAAGCTAGAATAAAAAGTATGAGCCAGGGAATGCGCATTAGATATATGTTGCCGCCTTGGCTTTTGCCATAAAAGGAGAACTCCGAATATGATTGTTACTGCAGTTATAGCCGCCGCCGGAAGCGGATCCCGAATGGGAAACGGCGTGAAAAAACAATATATCGAATTAGCAGGTAAACCGGTTCTTTCGTATTCGCTGGAAGTTTTCCTCAAGATGGATGAAATAGATTCGGTCGTATTGGTTATACCGGAAGGAGATCGAGTGACGGTTGACAACTATGTGCTTAAGGATCTTGACATTAAGGGGAAAATAATATTGGTAAATGGTGGATCAAGCCGCCAGGAGTCGGTAGAAAAAGGCATTATTGCTGCTCCGGAAGACACTGAAATACTTGTTGTTCATGATGGAGCAAGGCCATTCGTAACCGAAGAGATTATTGCGGAGTGTATACATAAAGCGAAGCTTTATGGGGCGTGCGTGGCGGCTGTTCCAATAAAGGATACCGTTAAACAGTCGCTAGATGGCCAGTTTGTTGACAGCACCCCCCGAAGGGACTCCCTATTCAGCGTACAGACGCCTCAGGCCTTTAATTACGAATTGATACGCATGGCTCATGAAAAAGCACATGCAGAAGGTTTTGAGGGAACTGACGATGCTATGCTCGTTGAGGCTTGTGGCGGAAAAGTGGCAATATCGGCAGGTGCATATGGAAACATAAAGCTGACTTCTCCGGAAGATGTTGCATTGGGAGAAATCCTCGTGAAGAATAAAAGGGAGATGGAATCATGAGAGTAGGAATCGGTTACGATGTACACCGCTTTACGCCAGGAAAGCCATTGATTTTGGGAGGCGTAGAGATACCCTGCGATATGGGGCTTAAAGGTCATTCGGATGCCGATGTCTTGGTTCATGCCATTTGCGATGCATTGCTTGGAGCGGCGGCAATGGGTGACATAGGTCGTCATTTTCCGGATACGGATGATTCAATAAAGGGCATTTCAAGTTTGCTTATACTTAAAAAGGTTTGTGGAATGCTCTACAAGAAAGGTTTTGGAATTGTAAATATTGATACGGTTGTAATAGCGCAAAAGCCTAAAATAGGAGTATATTCGGAAGCAATGAAGAAATGCTTGGCGGAGGCTTCCGGAGTTGATGAAAACCTAATAGGCATAAAGGCGACTACTACAGAAGGCCTAGGTTTTGAAGGCAGGGAAGAGGGCATATCGGCGCAGGCGGTTGCTTTAATTGACAAACTTGAAAATCTTGATTGACAAGGAAAGAAATTTTTTATATCATGTTAGTAATTTACAAAACAACAAGGCAATGAAGAGGAAAAATGACACTGAACGTTGCAAAAAGAAAGGAAAATCCATTGGCTGAAAGGTTTTCCATGCAGGTATGTCTATCCCGTCTCTGAGCCCCCATTGAAAAATGGCGCGCCGGCAGTCCGTTAAAGCTGCAATAAGTGAATCCTATTGGATTAATTAGAGTGGTACCGCGAGCCTTCGTCTCTATCTAGAGACGGAGGCTTTTTAATATAAAAAAACACACAGGAGGACTAAAAATGGATAAGAACGAGAAAAAATTTGTACAAGAAATAACACCTATGGAAGTCGACTTTCCTCAATGGTACACAGATGTAATTAAAAAGACGGACCTGGTAGATTATTCGCCCGTTAAGGGATTCATGGTAATAAAGCCGTATGGATATGCTTTGTGGGAAGCGATTCAAAGCGATATGGACAGGCGCTTCAAGGAAACTGGACATAAAAATTGCTATTTTCCCCTGCTGATTCCGGAAAGCCTTTTAAACAAGGAAAAGGAGCACGTCAAGGGTTTTGCACCGGAAGTGGCATGGGTAACACATGGGGGAAACGAAAGACTTGCGGAACGTCTTTGCATTCGTCCTACCTCGGAGACTATCATTTGCTCGATGTATGCTAAATGGCTTAGCTCATACAGGGAGTTGCCTTATCTCTACAATCAATGGTGCAGCGTCGTAAGATGGGAAAAAAGCACCAGGCCGTTCCTTAGAACATCGGAATTTTTGTGGCAGGAAGGCCATACTATTCATGAGACGGCGGAGGAGGCTCAGGAGGAGACTCTTAGGATGCTAAACGTGTATAAGGAATCCGCTGAGGAATTGATGGCTATCCCGGTTATTGTCGGACAAAAGAGCGACAGTGAAAAATTTGCGGGAGCCCATGAAACATACACGATGGAAGCGCTTATGCATGACGGAAAAGCTCTCCAAGCTGGGACTTCACACAATCTAGGGCAACATTTTACTAAAGCATTCGACATCAATTTCCAAGGAAGAACCGGAAAAATAGAGTTTCCGTATCAAACATCATGGGGCGTTTCAACCCGACTTATCGGTGGGATAATCATGGTGCATGGAGACAATAGAGGATTGGTTCTGCCGCCAAGAATGGCACCGATACAAGTAATCATAATACCGATTGCTCAAAATAAGGGTGGCGTTTTAGAAGAGGCTGAAAAAATACACAATGAATTGAAGAATGCGGGAATTAGGGTCGAAACGGATTCTGATACGATGAATACTGTCGGATGGAAGTTCAACGAGTATGAAATGAAGGGAGTTCCTATTCGTATAGAAATAGGACCGAGAGATATTAAGAATAATCAAGTCATGGTAGCCAGAAGAGATACCCTTGAAAAAGAAGCCGTTTCTATGGAAAATTTGGGCGAATATATTGCAAAGCTTTTGGATGACATACACAATAACATGTTTGAAAAAGCCAAAAGGATGCGAGACGAGAAAACATATACAATAACAGACTATGATGATTTCAAGAAAAAAATGAAGGAAAGTCCCGGATTCATGAAGGCTATGTGGTGCGGAGACAAGGAATGCGAGGAAGCAATCAAGGAAGAGACCGGAGCTACAATAAGATGCATACCTTTCGAGCAGGAAAATATTTCGGACGTATGCCCATTCTGTGGAAAGAAAGCTAAACATATGGTCTACCTTGCCCGTGCGTACTAAAAAAGGATTAATGTGAAAGGTGATGGCATTTATAGCGAACGTGAGACAGCAGTTTAGCCTGAACGACAACACTAATTCCCTGACGCAACGATTGGAGATATATGGGAAAAACGAAGAGAAAGATAAACGTGCAGCAGAGTTAGTCATTGCTAATACAGAGCTTGCCTTTCAAAACAATGAGAAGGCTGACAGAGCAGCAGCGTTACTTATTGCCAACAAAGAACTGGTTTTCCAGAACAAAGAGAAAGATAAACGAGCAGCAGAGTTAATCAATGCCAACAAAGAGCTTTTTATTGAACGAAAAAAATAGAAGAGATCAACAACCAATTGGAATCTCGTGTCACTGAGAGAACGGCTCAACTGAAATCTGTGAACAAAGAGTTAGAAGAGCTTTCCTATTCCATATCCCATGACTTGAAAGCGCCTTTAAGACATATAACAGGATACATTTCGTTATTAGTAAAAAAACACAAGAATCTGCTTTCTGAAGAAGGCCGTCGTTATCTTGACAACATTTCTTTTTCTGCTATGAACATGGGAGAACTAATTGATGGACTGCTTCGATTTTCAAGAACCGGAAGGATAGAAATGAGTAAAGAGTTGCTCGATATGAATCAAATAGTGGATGCTTTGATTCAACCTACTCGAGAACAGGATCAACAACACAGAATAGAATTCCATATTAATCCCCTGCCATCCGTTTTC
>JAENWJ010000033.1 GCA_016649995.1 Peptostreptococcaceae bacterium | reverse complement strand
TGATAGATATAGACTAATATAGAAACTAGTAAAAGCCCTGGGAAACAGATTCCCAGGGCTTTATTTGGACTCGAATATTTAAAGATTAATTTTGCTTTCCAATTGAATTGCGATAAGGTCGCCTATCTTATATACATCTCCAGCTCCCATTGTAAGAATGACATCTCCTGGCGCAGCATGGTCTGCAACATACGCAGCTACATCCTCGAAAGAGCTTATATATTTAGCTGAAACTCCCTCTCCGTTTACAAGGCGCGCCAAATCGCTGCTGTGAATCTCTCCTAAATCTTTTTCTCTAGCCGCATAGATATCAGTTATTACCACGCGGTCGGCTTTTCCGAATGCTGATGAAAAATCTGAAAGAAGGGCCTTTGTCCGGGTGAATGTGTGTGGCTGGAATATGCTCCATATCCGCTTATGCGGATATCTCTCGGTGGCTTCGAGTGTTGCTTTGATTTCGTTAGGATGGTGTGCATAGTCGTCTATTATGGTGATTCCGTTTTGCTTGTGTTTTATCTCGAAACGGCGCTTTGGATTACAAAAGGATTTTAAACGATTTTGCATGGTTTCTATTTTAACACCGTAAATATCGCTGACTGTTATTGCAGCCAAAGCATTGTAAATGTTATGTGTTCCAGGTACCGAAAGATTGAAGTGTCCGTAAAACTTTCCGCTTTTCATTATATCAAAGCTTGGGAAACCGCTGTCGTTGTATACGATGTTTAAAGCTTGGTAATCTGCTTCCGTGTTGATTCCATAGCTGATTGTTTTTTTGTCCGATGTTGCGCAAATAACCTTGACATTGTAGTCGTCGTAGTTTGCTACTATGGTTCCATTCTTGGGAAGACATTCGGTGAAACGCTCGAAGGCTTGCATTATATGCTTCAAATCCTGGTAGTAGTCAAGGTGGTCCTCATCAACATTGAGTATTATTTCAAGTGTAGGATGGAACTTGAGAAAGTTTTCCTTGTATTCGCATGCCTCGGTTATCATGTAATCCATTTTGCCTACTTTGACATTCCCTGAAATCTCTTCAATTACTCCGCCTACCAGAATGGTTGGGTCAACACCTGAATCTTCCATTATCATTGACAGCATAGAGGTGGTTGTAGTTTTTCCGTGGGCACCGGAAACGGCTATTCTTTCTTTGTATGCCTTCATAATGAGCCCCAGCGCTTCAGCCCTGTCCATAATGTGCATTTTCAATTCTATGGCTTTTGACAGTTCTAGATTGTCGGGCGCTACAGCAGATGTATATATTATGAGATCCGTGTTCTTTATATGGTCTGCTGAGTGGCCTATGAAGATATTTGCGCCTTTCTTGATGAGCTTGTCTATAATTGTAGATGAATTTATATCCGAACCGGAGATTGTTTTTCCGTTTGACAGAAGCAACTCGGCTATTGCGCTCATTCCGATTCCGCCGATTCCAATCATATGGATTTTGTCATATGGGTTAAAATCGGATTGATTGATTGCATTTTTCATAATAATTTCTCCATTCATTGTATAATTTAATACTCAATGAATTATACCATAAAACCATTTGATGGTGGATTTTGGTTTTATTAATTTAAAAAAATGGTCTTATCTATTGAAATTTTGCAAAAAAACGAATAAAATTAATAATAAACATAAAAAATATTCGGATGGGTGATGAATTTGGGTAAATTTAAGAGAAATGAGAGAATTGGAGGAATAGTCAAAGTGCTTTGCGACACTCCAAACAAGATTTACACGCTGAATCATTTTACTGCCATGTTCAATGCTGCGAAATCTACAATCAGCGAGGACATAGTAATCGTCAAAAAGGTAATGGAGGATTTGGAGCTTGGGTTGGTGGAAACGATTTCGGGAGCCGCGGGAGGTGTGAGGTATATTCCTCTAATCAACGACTTGGAGGCAGGGAAAGTTTTATGCGACATCTGTGAAACATTGAGGGATGAAAGCAGGGTCATATCGGGAGGGTTCATTTACACAGCCGATATTATCTACAATCCGCATTATGTAAAGAAAATCGGTGAAATTTTCGGCAAAATTTTTGCGAAAAAGCCTATCGATTACATTTTGACTCTTGAAACAAAGGGTATACCGTTGGCTCTGATGACTGCCAATACCCTGAATGTTCCGCTTGTTATTGCCAGAGATGACAACAGAGTTACAGAAGGGTCGACGGTAAGCATAAACTATGTATCAGGGTCTACTGGAAGAATAAGCACGATGTATGTATCCAAGCGTGCGGTTAAGATCGGTTCAAATGTATTGATAATAGACGATTTCATGAGAGCAGGAGGCACGGCGAAAGGCCTTGTGGACCTGATGAATGAGTTTGATGCCAATGTTGTCGGCATAGGAGTAATGATTGCCACTAAAGAGCCGGAAACGAAGATGGTGGACGATTATATTTCACTTATTGCTCTTGATGGAATAACAAAAGAAAAGAAAATAATAATACACCCGAAAGAAAAAACATGTATTTGATTCTTCATGGAAATAAAACTTCCTACATGTTATAATCTATGACGGAAGACAGCTGTATTGGGGGGGGCGTATATGCTGAAGGCAATAATTCTTGCGGCTGGTGCGGGAACAAGAATGAAATCGAAAAAACCGAAGATTCTTCACGAAGTTTGCGGGATTCCGATGATAGAATATGTATTTAGAGCTGCCGAGGAAGCTGGCGTGTCCGATTCAGTAGTTGTTGTAGGGCATGAAGAGGACGAGGTGCGCAAAAATCTGTCCGGGCGGAAGTTGGAATTTGCTGTGCAGAGTGAAAGGCTTGGAACGGGACATGCAGTAATGCAGGCGATTGGAAGAATACCACATGAAGGGACCGTATTGGTTTTATGCGGAGACACTCCACTTGTTTGCGGGGAATCGCTGAGGGGCTTGATAGGCTATCACAAAGTGCGCGATAATGCGGTCACTGTTTTGACTACTGACTTGGATAATCCATTCGGTTATGGAAGGGTTTTGAAGGACTCGGATGGCAAATTCATCGGGATTGTTGAAGAAAAAGACGCTGATGAAAAAGAAAAGCTAATAAACGAAATCAATTCTGGAATGTATTGTTTTGACTCTAAAGAACTCAGGGAAGCATTGAAGAGCATAGAGAACAACAATAGCCAGGGTGAGTACTATTTGACCGATGTCATTGCAATATTGCACAATAAAGGCAAAAGGACCGGAACATATGCAATAAATGATTCGAGTGAGATTTTGGGAGTTAATAACAGGGTTCAGCTTTCTACGGCTGAACAAATCATGAAATCAAGGATTCTAAAGAGGCACATGCTTGCGGGAGTGACTATCTTGAATCCATCGGACACGACAATTGGAATAGATGTTAAGATAGAAACGGATACTGTAATTCTGCCGGGCTCACAGCTGATGGGCAACACCTCAATAGGTTCGGACTGCGAGATTGGGCCGTACACTGTTTTGAAAAATGCAATAGTAGGAAGCGGAACAAGTATAAGCCAGTCAACCGTAAAGGAAAGCTGTATTGGTAACGATACCAAGATTGGTCCGTATGCATATTTGCGTCCAGGAAGCAATATCGGCAACAATGTAAAACTAGGCGATTTTGTGGAGGTAAAGAATTCAACGATAGGAGAAGGCAGCAAGGCTTCACACTTGGCATACATAGGCGATGCCGATGTTGGTAAAAGAGTCAACATCAGTTGCGGCGTTGTTTTTGTAAACTATGATGGAAAAAAGAAACACAGAACGCTTGTTGGAGACGATGTATTCATAGGATGCAATGTCAATCTGGTTGCTCCTGTGACGGTTAACAACAGAGCCTACGTGGCTGCGGGAACGACCGTTACACAGAATGTTCCGGAAGGGGCTCTGTGCATAGGCAGAAGCAGACAGGAAAACAAAGAGAAATGGGTGGATAGAAAATTTTCCATTGATTAAAAATAAAACAAATTAAATATTCGGACAATTTAGAGGAGGGTTTCTTCAAATGCAAGAGGCAAGTAAAATGGTTAAAATTTTTTCGGGAAATGCAAATCGAAAATTGGCTAAAAAAATCTGTGAGGAGCTGAATTTACCATTGGGCGATGCTCAAGTCGGATCTTTCAGCGATGGGGAGATAACTGTAAATATTAATGAATCAGTAAGGGGTAGGGATGTATACTTAATACAATCAGTAAGCCCACCTTTGGTTAACCGTTACCTGATGGAGCTCTTGATCATGATTGACGCATGCAAGAGGGCTTCGGCAAAAAGCATATCTGCGGTCATTCCTTACTATGGCTATGCAAGGCAAGATCGCAAGGCTAAGGCACGCGATCCGATTTCAGCAAAGTTGGTTGCTGATTTGCTTGAAAAGGCAGGAGCAGACAGGGTTTTGGCTATGGATCTGCATGCCGCGCAGATACAGGGCTATTTCAATATTCCTGTAGACCATCTCATGGGTGTTCCGATTCTGGCGAAATATTTCAATAGCAAAAATATTGAAAATTTGGTGGTTGTATCGCCGGACCTTGGAAGTGTTGCAAGGTCAAGAAAATTTGCTGATCGCCTTGATGCACCGATAGCAATCATAGACAAGAGGCGTCCGAAGGCTAATGTTGCCGAAATAATGAATATCATAGGGGATATAAATGGCAAGAATGTCATTCTCATTGATGATATGATTGATACAGCTGGCACAATAGTACAGGGAGCCAAAGCGCTAAAAGACCTTGGAGCCAAGGATGTATACGCATGTTGCACCCATGCTATTCTTTCAGGTCCGGCAATAGAGAGGCTTGAGAATTCGGTTATAAAGGAACTGGTTGTTTTGGACACTATTGATTTAAGTAAAGACAAAATACTGGATAAAATGACCATTCTTTCGGCGGCGCCTTTGTTTGCAGAGGTAATGAAACGAGTTTACAAGAATGAATCTGTAAGCAAGCTGTTCATCTAAGACATATTAATAAAAGCCCCTGCTTCACAGGGGCTTTTATTGCAGTTTTCCTTTTCTATACAAAGGAGATATAAAGGGGTGTTTTCAAATGCACATCATCGTGGGCCTGGGGAATCCTGGCAAAAAATATTCGGGAACACGTCACAATGCGGGCTTTGAAGTTTTGGATAATTTCGCAGAAAAACATGGAATTAAAATGAATAGAATAAAATTTAAGGGACTTCTTGGAGAGGGTCGGATTCAAGGAGAAAAAGTTATTCTTTTAAAGCCCCAGACATTCATGAACCTTAGTGGCCACAGCGTGCGTGAAATAGTGGAATTCTATAAAATTGAGCCTAACAGGCTGATTGTTGTATACGACGACATAGATACGCCGCTGGGCAGAATTCGAGTACGCAAAAGAGGCAGCGCTGGAACCCACAATGGAATGAAGGATATAATCTATAATTTAATGGTCGATGAATTCCCGAGAATAAGGGTTGGGATTGGTTTGTCTGAAAATAAAGATATAATCGGGCATGTTCTTGGAGGATTCGCTGAAAACGAAACAAAACTAATACAAAAGACCATTGCTTGGGCATCTGAGGCACTTGAAACGATTGTAACCGATGGTGTCGACAAGGCAATGAACAAGTACAACGCTATGAGTTGCGAACCTGGAGGAGAAGATGATACCGAAAGCTGATAGGTATAATCAAATAGATAAAATAAACAAATGGTTGGACTCAGACATTAATAAGATTGCATGCGCCGGCATAACGGATTCCTTTGCGGCTCTTCTGTTGTCCGATTGTGGAAATCGGCAGATTCTTGTCATAACTGAAAGTGAGGCACAGGCTAAAATAATGGCGAAAGATATCGAGACTTTCACCGAGAAGCCAGTGTTTTTTTTGCCCGGAAGAGAAATAAACTTTTACGAGGCGTATGCGCACAGTCGGGAGACGGAATCCGAAAGAGCCATGGTGCTTGGGCATGTATTGAGTCGCAAACCCATTATCGTGACAACGGCCGTCCCAAATATGCTTATTCCATTTAGAAAACCGGATGATTACCGTGGGTGCATAGTGACTGTCAAATGGGGAGAAATATACCCTATGGAAGGCTTGATTGAGTCATTGGTGAGGTCCGGATATGAATCTGTTGATCAGATTAGAATAAAGGGCCAGTTCAGTAGGCGCGGAGGCATTCTGGATGTATTTTCTCCTCAAAGCGAGAAGCCATTCCGTATGGAGTTTTGGGGCGATGAGATTGATTCAATAAGGGTTTTTGATGTATCTTCGCAGATTTCAACAGAAAAAAGGAAAGATGCAGTCATTTTCCCGGCGCGGGAATTCGTGGAGGATGATGAATCCATAATGCGTGCAATTGAAGGAATAAAAAGAGAAATGGATAACCTGGGTGAAGATGCGGGCGATGAGTCTCGCAGAAAGTACGATGAAATACTCGAAGGATTGAAAAATGGAATAGTTACCGGGGATATCTTCAATCTGAGCTGTTATATGCAGCATGATGATCTTTCGGCATACTTTGAAAGTGACTCTGTCTTTGCATTAATGGATGAAAAGAGAATACGGCAAAGGGCAAAAACCTTCCATGAAGATTTTCTGGAACGATTTAAAATCCATCTAGAGAAAAACAAAATACTCACGGGGCAACATTCACTGGTAGGAGAATATAATCCGGAGGTTTTTCGCGGAAAATGCATTTATTTGGACAAAGCAATAGGAAGCACTGAAAATATTTCGAGGAGCATTGAATTTTCAGTGAAGCCGCAAATAGGGTTCAAGGGAAGACTTGATGACTTGACCGGTGCTCTGACAGATGTAAAAACGAAGGGATACGGGACGGTTATTTTTGCCGGAGGAAAAGAAAAAGCATCAAGGCTTCGTTCGGAGTTGTTTAATAGGGGTTTGGAAGTTTGCGAATATGGCGATGAAATGAAGGCGTTAATACCATCGACAATTGCGATTTCAAAAGGACGGCTTTCAAAGGGATTTGTTTACGACAATGGAAGACTGAATGTGCTTTCCGAAATGGATGTTTTCGGGGTTGAGAAGAGGCACAAAAAAACCCTGTCGAAATCAAAGAAAAGACCGATTGGAAGTTTCACGGATTTGAAGCCTGGAGACTATGTGGTTCATGAAAACCATGGTATAGGGCGATTCATAGGAATAAGACAGCTGGAAGTCGATAAAATAAAAAAAGACTATCTACAGCTTGCATATAAAAAAGGTGATTTTCTTTACGTTCCCGTAAATCAGATGGACCTTATACAGAAGTATCTGGGTTCAAACAATTCCAATCCCAAATTGAACTCCCTTGGCGGAGTGGAATGGCAAAAGACTAAACAGAGAGCGCGAAAATCAATCGAAGACCTTACTGATGGGCTTCTTGAGCTATATGCAAAAAGGGAGACGGCAAGTGGACATGCATTCATGCCGGATTCGAATTGGCAAAGCGAATTCGAGGACCTCTTTGAATATGACGAGACCCCTGACCAAATAAAGGTGATAGAAGAAATAAAGAAGGACATGGAAAGGGCAAAACCCATGGACAGGCTTTTGTGCGGCGATGTAGGTTTTGGAAAGACTGAGGTTGCCCTAAGGGCGGCTTTTAAAGCCATCAATGATGGCAAACAGGTGGCTATTCTGGTTCCGACAACCATACTGGCGCAGCAGCACTACAATACCTCCCGGAATAGGATGAGCCCGTTTCCGATTTCTGTGGAAATGCTTAGCCGTTTCAGAAGCAAGGGCAGGCAGGAGAAGATAGTAGACGAACTGAGAAGAGGAAGCGTCGATTTGATTATTGGGACCCATAGGTTGTTGTCTAGCGATATTCGATTCAAGGACTTGGGTTTGCTCATCATTGACGAAGAACAGCGCTTTGGGGTCAAGCACAAGGAAAAAATGAAGGAGCTCAAGACCGGAATAGATGTCTTGTCTCTTTCTGCCACACCGATACCGAGGACTCTTCACATGTCGCTGGTAGGCATTAGGGACATAAGTGTAATAGAAGACCCTCCCGATGAAAGGCACCCGGTTGAGACATTCGTGGTTGAAAGGGATGACGGCATAATAAAGGAAGCCGTTATTAAGGAAATTTCCCGCGGAGGCCAGGTTTATTTTGTTCACAACAGGATAAATGATATCAGTAAGGTTGCAAGGAAGATTGTTGAGCTTGTGCCGTATGCGAAGGTGGCCTATGCACATGGACAGATGAATGAGCGCAAGCTTGAGGACATAATGATAGATTTTTTGAACAAGGAGATAGATGTGCTTGTTTGCACAACCATAATAGAAACGGGACTAGATATACCAAATGTAAACACAATACTAATAGACAACTCGGATCATATGGGTCTTTCCCAATTGTATCAACTCCGAGGTCGCGTGGGCAGGAGCAACCGGGTGGCAAGAGCATATCTTATGTACGAGAAGAACAAGATTGTCAGCTCTGTGGCTGAGGAAAGACTAAAAGCCATAAGGGAATTTACCGAACTTGGTTCGGGATTCAAGATAGCAATGCGCGATTTGGAAATAAGAGGAACCGGCAATTTGTTAGGGTCCCAGCAGCATGGACAGATGGAAGACATAGGATACGACCTGTACGTTAAGATGATGGAAGAGGCAGTAGCGAAAATAAGCGGCGATAAAAAAATAAATTCCGTTGAAACAACAATTGAAATAGAAATCGGAGCGTATATATCCGATGAGTATGTATCAAATGAGATTCTAAAGCTTGAGGCGTATAAAAGGATTTCATCCATTGAGAATAAAAAAGACTACCATGATGCGCAGGCGGAGATTGAAGACAGGTTTGGTACACCGCCTCAGGAAGTGTACAATCTTTTGGATGTTTCATATCTGAAGGCTTTAGCGGGTAAAATGGGCGTAGTCGAAATCAGGGAGAATGATGTTTTTTACAGGTTCGAGATGCAAAAAGAAAATAGCTTTGGACCTGAAATAGCAGTAGAGATACTTGGCAGATATAGTTCGAGAGTACATTTGCATGCGGGAGAGGAGCCGAGTTTGCTATACAGATTCAAGGAGATAAATCTTAGCCCTGAAAAAAGACTCAAAGAAGCCATTTTATTCATGGAAGAAATAAACAGTTTCAAAGACTCATTGATTAGGCTATAATGTTAGTTATAAATATTAATAACAGAAGGGGATGGATACCTAATATGAACAAAAAGAAAACGGTCATAGCACTTGCCGTAATAATTGTGTTAATAGTCACTTCCTTTGCGGGTTGCCAAAAGCAGGAAACCGATACCGGCTCGCAGGACCTGATAGCTGAAGTGAACGGAGAACAGATTTCTTTTGATGAATTCAATAAGAATTTTGTTGTTTTCGAAAAGAACTACACTCAGCTTTATGGAGAACAGATTTGGTCCCAGGAAATCCAGGGAAAAACGATAATGCAGATTGTTAAAGAGCAGATAATGGAGAAGATGATTACAGAAGAACTGATTCGCCAATACATGGTTGAACAGAATACGGAATTGGATACCGAGGGAATCGACGAGACATACAAAGCATTTGAGGAAGATCTAAAAGGCAGCGAAGAAATGAAGGCTTTTTATGATGAAAACGAAATCGGGGAGGCCTTTATAAGAAAGCAACTTGAGATAGAGGAATACCTTTCCATATTCAAGGCGCAGACACTCGAGGAACTTGGATTTGACGAAATGCGGCTTGAGGAAATCTACGATGAATATGTAGTTAATGTCAGAGCGCGACATATACTCGTTGAAACAGAGGAAGTTCTTGCCGAAGTGCAGGGGAAACTTGATGAAGGAGCCGATTTTGAAGAGATAGCCAAGGAATATTCTGTTGATGAGAATTCGGCCATAAACGGTGGAGACTTGGGTTATTTTGCAAGAGGAACCATGGTTCCGGCGTTTGAAGAGGCAGCATTTTCACAGCCGATTGGAGCCATCGGAGAACCTGTAAAATCTGATTACGGTTATCACATCATTAGGGTTGAGGACAGGAAAACTCTTGCCGACCTAAAAAGCGAAATGAGCGAAGAACAGCTTGAAACCGAAAAAGAAGTTATTCAGAATAATCTTATGGAAACTAAGATTGTTGAAGAAATAGATACATTGATGGACACAGCGGAAATTGTAAGATATGAGGATAATATCAAGTAGAAACGAAAAGGCCCGTTTTCGGGCCTTTTTTCATGTTGATTGATTTGTGGATTTTTATGTATAATGTACTTGTTAAAGATGTGCCCATGGGAAGACTGGAGGAATCATGACTGAACAGAAAAAAGACAATTCGTTCCTGAAAGGGGCTGCGATTCTTGGCATCGCCGGAATCATAATTAAAATAATCGGGGCTTTCTTCAGAATACCTCTAGGAAACATAATAGGTGCTGAGGGCATGGGCTACTATCAAAGTGCCTACCCCATATACCTGATTCTCGTTGTTGCATCAACGGCGGGTCTTCCTACTGCAATCGCCAAAATGGTTTCGGAAAAAACGGCAAATGGCGATGCATACGGGGCTGATCGTGTTTTTAAGGTTTCGTTTTTTATACTTGCCGGCATTGGCATTATTACTTCATCCGCACTCTTTTTTGGAGCTAGGTATTATTCCGATATAATGATTAGAAACCCAAAGGCGTATTACTCTACGGTGGCCATAGCGCCGGCTTTGTTGTTTGTACCGATAATGTCCTCGTTCAGAGGATATTTTCAGGGCCTCCGAGACATGAGACCTACCGCGATTTCGCAGATCATTGAGCAGCTGGTAAGAGTAATTGTTGGATTGAGCCTTGCGTATGCGCTTCTTGGGAATGGAATTGAAATTTCTGCTGCGGGGGCTACATTCGGAGCCGGAGCCGGAGCGTTCATAAGTGCATTCGTCATGATGGCTATCTACGGCAAGCATAGGAAAAACAAGGAATTCAACAAACCGGAGAAGGTTGAAAGGGTTTCTAAAATTGCCAAATCGCTTTTAATGATAGCGGTGCCTATTACGATAGGGGCTTCCGTTTTGCCGGTGATGAATTCAATAGATGTTGGAATTGTTTTGAGGAGGTTGCAGCAAATAGGATATAGTGAAGCTTCTGCAAATGGTTTATACGGTCAACTTACCGGGATGGCTACTCCGCTCATGAATCTTCCGCAAATAGTTACAGCGGCAATACAGATAAGCCTGGTTCCGGCCGTTGCCCATATGATTGCCAAAAAAGACTATTCGCTGTTGGGGGAAACTGTAAAATCGGGAGCGAGAGTAACAATGATTATCGCGTTGCCGGCGGCTTTTGGATTGGTGATTCTTGCGGGACCAATCATGCGGCTTCTCTATCCATTAAAAATTGAAAGTGCAATGAGCGCAAGCACTATTTTGTCGGTGCTTGGGTTTGGAATAGTATTTCTTTCATTGTTTCAGTCGCTTACCGGGATTTTGCAGGGATTGGGCAAGCCGCTTATACCTGTATGGAATTTGGCGGCAGGAGCAGTCCTGAAAATCGTTTTGACATATGTGCTTGTAGGAATTCCTTCGCTTAATGTAAGAGGCGCTGCAATAGGAACCGTGTGCGGCTATGCTCTGGCGGCTTCATTGAATGTTATATACATCAAGAGGAAACTGGAGATGGATCTTCCGATATTCAGGCTTTCAATCAAACCGTTGATTTCTGCAGGTTTCATGGGAGCTGTAGCTTATGGGGGATATAGAGTGACGGAACCTCTTGTCGGAAGTAACGCAGCAACTGTGATTTCCATATTGGCAGGAGCTCTTGTTTATGGATGGATGCTGATTAATACCGGAGCACTAACTTCGGAGGACTTCGAATTGATTCCAAAGGGGAAAAAAATATATAGCGTTTTAAATAAAATGAAGATAGGGAAGTGGTAAATATGAAAAACAAGATAATAGTTGTGGGGCTCGGACCGGGCAGCGTGGATTACCTGTCTTTTAATGCCTATGAAAGAATTAAGGAAACACAAATAGATAGACTTTTTTTTAGAACCGAAAAGCACCCTACGGTAGAATGGCTCAGGGAGAAGGGAGTTCTCTTTAATACATTCGATTCCTATTATGATAAATACAATACATTTGAAGAGGTATACGAGAACATAGTTAAAGACCTGATTTTGGAGTCTGAAAATGGAGACACCGTTTATGCGGTACCGGGAAGCCCTTTTGTGGCTGAAAATACCGTGCAGATCCTGATTGAAAAATCGAAAAAAGGTTCATTCGATTTGGAATTTATTCCAGCAGCCAGTTTTGTAGATGCGGTACTTGCTTCGGTCAGAAAAGACCCGGTAATGGGAATTAGGATAGTCGACGGACTTCAAATACGTGAGCAATTGTTCGATACTAGAATGGACACATTGATTACTCAGGTATATGATCAATATACGGCTTCAGAAGTCAAACTGGCGCTTTCGGAGCTTTTCGGCGATGAGCATATGCTGATGGCGGTGAGAGCGGCCGGCATAAAGGGGATGGAGAGGATAGAAGAAATTCCGGTGTATGAGCTTGACCGTCTCGATTTTTTAGATCATCTCACCAGCCTGTATGTTCCGGCTCTTGAAAGTAGCCAAAAGGAGAAACCAAGCTTCGCGGATCTTATCGATATCATGGTTCGCCTTAGAAGCGAGGACGGGTGTCCCTGGGACCGTAGGCAGACCCATGAGAGCATAAGAAATTGCATGATTGAAGAGGCGTATGAAGTGGTTGACGCGATTGACAAGAATGACTATGGTCTAATGACCGAAGAGCTTGGAGATGTTCTCTTGCAGGTTGTTTTTCATAGCAGGATGGCCGAAGAAAACGGCATTTTCGATATAGGAGATGTTATTGGAGGAATATGCAAAAAGCTTGTCAGGAGACATCCGCATGTGTTTGGTGAAGAGGATATAAGAACGGCGGAAAAAGTCAAAGACAAATGGGAAGAAATAAAAAGAGAAGAAAAATCGGAAACGATGCATTTTGAATCAATGAAAAGAGTACCTGAATCTTTGCCTGCATTAATGAAGAGCGTTAAGATTCAGAAGAAAGCTGCTAAGGTGGGGTTTGATTGGGACGATGTCGGCCCTGCATTTGACAAAGTAAGGGAAGAAACCGATGAACTCCTTGAGGTTCTCCAAAAGCCTGTGATATCGAGAAAAAGGGCAAAAGAAGAAATCGGAGACTTGATTTTCTCCGTGGTGAATGTAGCAAGATTTATGAAAATAGATCCCGAGGAAGCATTGAATTCTACTGTGGATAAATTTATTGAAAGATTCAGTTATATTGAAACAACCGCAATGAAAAAAGGCTTGAGTTTGCAGGAAATGACACTTGAGGAGATGGATTTTTTGTGGGAAGAGGCAAAATCATTAAAAAATAGCTAATTTTTAAAAAAATGAACAATAAAAAAAAGGAAATAGCGTGTTTGCATAGAATAGAAATATACGGACGATAATTATATTATAGGAGGATTAATTTATGAATAAAGCAGAATTGATTGCTAGCATGGCGGAAAAAGCCGGGCTTACTAAGAAAGATACTGAGGTAGCTTTGAACTCTTTTGTTAACAGCATACAAGAATCATTGATTGCAGGAGAAAAGGTGCAACTTGTAGGATTTGGCACATTTGATGTTAAAGAGAGAAAGGCAAGACAGGGAAGAAATCCGAGGAATCCGGAACAAGTTATAGAAATACCGGCATCAAAGGCTCCTGTATTTAAAGCTGGTAAAGCACTTAAAGATTTGGTCAACAAATAGAAACAAGCTGCCTGTGGCCGCTTTGAAGTTGTTGTCAGAGTCGCAAATCATAGAATGGCGAAGATCTTCTATTTCATGCCGAGGGTTTGAATTTGGAGATCCGGGTCATTCTAAAAGCAGCCTATGGTTGCTTTTTTTATTTAGGAGGCATAAATTTTGAGAGTAGATAAATTTTTAAAGGTATCGAGGATTATCAAAAGAAGAACCGTAGCTAAAGAGTCATGCGAGAAGGGCCGCATAAAAATCAACGATAAAGCTGTTAAACCTGGGGCGGAAGTGTCCATCGGAGATATTCTTTCCATCGAAACGGGAAGCAGAGTAATGCGATTTAAAATTAAAGATGTAAAGGAACATGTAAAAAAAGAAGAAGCGGCCGATTTGTTTGAGGAAATATTCGAATAGAATCGAAGAGAGGTGTTTTGCGTGGCTGTCGGTAAAAAACGAAAAAAGAAAGGGAATTTCATAAAAAGGAATTTCATTGCAATAGCAATAATGCTTGTACTTGGTTCATATTCTACGATGGTCATATTAAAACAGCAAAGCATGCTTAGTAACTTAAAACAGGAAGAGGCTCAAATATTGGACGAACTTTCTCTAAAGGAGCAGGAGCTTGCAAAGATTGAAAAAGAAATTAAAGATGCCGAGACGGAAAGCTATATAGAGAATGTAGCGAGAGAAGAGCTGGATTTGGTAAGGGAAAACGACATAGTATACCGTTTTAAGGATGAAGACGATAGTAATAACGATGTAAATGAGGACGGAGTGAAACCATGAAGCGTGCAGTAATAGATATTGGAACAAATTCCTTAAGACTTCTTGTAGCGGAGATGCAAAACGGAAAGATAAAGAGTGGGAAAAAGCATGTTCGAATGGTTAGATTGGGAGAAATGGTCGACCGGTCGGGAGTGATAGGAGAAGATGCGCTTGGAAGATGCATGAATGTACTTAAGGAATTTGTTGAGATGGCTGCAACTGAAAAAGATATAAGAATAAAGGCCTTGGCTACTAGCGCAGTTAGAGACGCTAAAAACAGGAAAGAAATTGTAGATAGAATAGAATCCGAGTTGCCAATAGATGTCGAAATTCTATCAGGAGACGAAGAGGCTGAAATGGGTTATTTTGGAGTTCTCTCAAGCTTTGAAGCTCAAGGTGTATTCATGATGGTGGACATCGGCGGAGGGAGCACAGAATTCGCCCTCGGAAGCAGGGACCGAATTTACTACAAGAAGAGTATTGATATGGGCGCAGTGCGAATGACCGAGCAGTTCATAAAGTCCGATCCTGTAGATCTTGAAGATTCGATTGATTTGGAAAGGCATATACGAAATACAATAAAGAACAATCTTTCGGATATTAATGTTTTTGACAAAGGTACATTGATAGGAATTGGCGGAACCATAACAACATTGGGCGCAATCAAACTAAAAATGGGAAAATACGATCGGGGAAAAATTCATTTGACAAGCATCAGCAAAGGGGAAATCCGTGGCATTGTAGGCGAGTTGGGGAGGATTCCTTTGGAAAGCCGAAAATCGATAATAGGGCTTGACAGTGAAAGAGCCGATATAATATATGCGGGAAGCGTTATACTGCAGGAAATTTTGAATTATTTTGGTTGCAATGATATAGTAATAAGCGATTGTGACAACCTTGAAGGTTATTTAATGATGCGGCAAAAATGAATGTGTAAAAAAACAAGTAGGGGGATTATTTCCCATTCGGAGCATGGTTTTACCCATGCTTTTTGATATTTTACCGAAAGGAGGAAAGATATGCTGGATAAAAGAGTGATTGCGGAAACATTGGATGCGGCGCTATCGAACGGAGCCGATTTTTCGGAGATATTTGTAGAACAGAGGAACAATCAAACTATCGGATTGGTCGGCGGGCTCGTAGAAAATACGGTTTCGGGCCTGGACTATGGGGTAGGCATTAGAATAATTAGAGGAACTGAAAGCGTTTATGCATATACGAACGACACATCTTCAGAAAATTTGAAGACGGTAGCAGGGAAAGCATCTCTTGCGCTTTTGGGAAAAGGAAGAAGCGTTTTGCTGGACTTCCGAAAATACGATGGAAGTCCTCTCTTGGAGGTATTGAAATATCCCGGAGACATAGGTAAAAGAGAAAAAGTTCGCATACTAAAAAATGCTCATGAAGCGGCAAAAGGGTTTTCGGACGAAATAACACAGGTTAAAATCAATTATTTAGATACCGTTCAAAAGATTCTCGTTGCAAACTCTGAAGGCCTGTGGGCCGAGGACGAAAGGGTGAGGACAAGGACATCAATACAGACTATAGCTGAATATGGCGGTGAAATGCAAACGGGTCACGCAGCACCTGGGGCGTCAATGGGATTCGAATTCTATGATACGATTGATCTTAATGCCTATGCTGCATCGGCCTCGGAAACGGCTGTTAAAATGCTTCATGCCGACGCAGCCCCAAGCGGAAAAATGCCTGTTGTCATAGATAACGGATTCGGAGGGGTTATTTTTCATGAAGCATGCGGACACGGACTTGAAGCCACATCGGTTGCCAAGGGGACATCTGTTTTTGCAGGCAAGATCGGAGAAAAAATTGCATCGGATGTATTGACTGCAATCGATGACGGAAGTATTCCGGGTCAATGGGGTTCCGCAAGGCTTGACGACGAGGGGATTGAAACACGAAGGAACGTTTTGATAGAAAATGGAGTTCTGAAGGGATACATGGTAGATAGACTAAACGGAAAGAAAATGGGAATGGCTCCAACTGGTTCAGGGCGGCGTCAGTCATATAAATATTCGCCGACATCGAGAATGACCAATACCTATATAGCTCCAGGCAAAAGTAGTTTCGAGAATCTTATCGAAAACACGCAGAATGGGCTTTATGCCAAAAAGATGGGTGGAGGATCTGTGAACCCTGCAACCGGAGAATTCAATTTTGCGGTTATGGAGGGTTATTTGATCGAAAACGGGAAAATAGGAAAGCCGGTTAGAGGCGCAACACTTATTGGCAATGGACTTTCAATACTTACTAAAATAGATATGGTGGCTGACAATTTGGCATTTGGCCAGGGCATGTGCGGATCAATAAGCGGAAGCATTCCTGTAAATGTAGGGCAGCCGGCGTTGCGTGTCGGATCAATAACCGTTGGCGGCAGGAAGGAGCGGTAGCTATATGAAAAAAATTAAGACGGAAGCCCTCTTTGAATTGGCTAGGGGAAAAAATATTAAAGATATCGAGGTGTATTTTGGAGATTCCAAATCCTTTAATGTTAGGGTATCGGATGGTAAAGTTGAACATTTAAGCATCGAAGAAAATAGTGGCCTTTCTGTAAGAGGCATTTATAAAAGATCAATGGGTTACATTTATACTGAAAAATTGAATGAATTGAATCCGGAGGAATTAGTTGCGGGTCTCCAGGAAAATGCCGAAATAATGGAAGCATCTGAAAAAGAGGAGATACATTTTGACAATAAGCATTGCAAAGCATTGGAGCTTAAGAACCCTAATCTGGAAGAGGTTTCGGAAAAAGAGAAAATAGAGTTTGCGCTGGAAATGGAGAAGAATGCATTTTTGGTCGACAAGAGGATAGAGGCCGTTGACTATTGCTTGTTTGGAGAGAGCTTAGGCGGTCGAATGATAAAGAACTCCAAGGGCCTAGATCTATATGAGGAAAAAAATATTGCGTTCGCATATGTGTCTACTGTTGCGCGGGAAGGCGAGACTGTAAAAACGGGCAGCGCATATATGGTTTCTAATAGATTCAATGATTTTGATGCGTCGTCTCTGGCCGAAGAGGCTGCGGGAAAAGCCATAGAGCAGCTTGGAGCCAAAAGTATTGCTTCAGGGCCAATGAAAACGCTTTTGTCAAACGAGGTTTCAGCCAGTTTGCTTCAGGCTTTTTCCTCGGTTTTTTCAGGTGAAAATGTCCAGAGGAACCTTTCGCTTTTAAAGGGGAAAATCGGCAAGTCCATAGGTGTAAAAAATCTCTCGATAATAGACGATCCGTTTCTATGCAATAAAGCGGGTTCGAGAAAATTTGACGATGAAGGTACATGCACAGTGAAGACGAATATAGTAGAAGACGGGGTGCTTAAGACATTTTTGCATAACAAAAAAACAGGAGGAAAGGAAGGCGTTCCGTCCACTGGCAACGCTTACAAGGCTTCATACAAATCTCCTGTTTCCATAGCGCCCACTAATTTTTTCATAAGTCCGGGATCGGTTTCTTTGGATGAAGCCATGAATGAAATGGTAGAAGGCATTTACATTAATGATGTTCAGGGACTTCATGCGGGTCTAAATGCCGTTTCGGGAGATTTTTCACTTTCCGCAACGGGTTTTGTCGTTTGCGAAGGCAAAAAAACCGATGCCGTCCATCAAATAACGATTGCCGGCAATTTTTTCGAGATGCTTATGGATATAGAAACCATATGCAGTGATTTGAAATTCATAATGCCTGGATCGGGACATGTGGGATCGCCAAGCATTTTGATTGGGAAACT
>JAENWJ010000032.1 GCA_016649995.1 Peptostreptococcaceae bacterium | reverse complement strand
CATTGTCAATATTTGTGATGAATCTATTTAAGATTCATTCACGCATTTTTTTATTCTTTGTTTGGAAGTTATTATTTGGGCGTAAATTTTCATTATCGATAGTCCCACAATAATTATCGTAAATTAATCAGTAGACACTAATTACGTCGTCTGTTCCGCTAGATCTAACACAAACAACAGGGCATTTCCCCGCCATTGCTTCCAAAAGAACCATCCCTTGTGTTTCAGACAATGAACTGAAAACAAACAAGTCCGATGCCAAATAGTACTTGGAAATCTCTTCTTGATTTACCGAACCAATCAAAATAACTTCATTATTTAGCGAGTGTTCATCTATTAAATTCTGTATATTTTCTCTTTCGGGTCCGTCTCCAATAATCATGCACTTAAACTTTATAGTCGAATGTTCTTTTACAAAATTTAATCCTCTGATTAGAAAATTAATATTCTTTTCTATTGATAATCTCGAAACTGAGCATAATAGTACTTCGCCCTTTGGTGCATATTGATTTTTAATAGTTTCTATGGAAATTTCATCTACAGCTCTATATTTTTCAAAATCTATCCCTGTTGGCAATATAAGTTTTTGTCTGCTTACGCCGACATTCTCCAGATATTCTTTTGCAGATATTGTTGGAGATATGATTGCATCACATTTTTGAGCGAAATTTCTAATAATCCGGTGGGACAATATATTTTTAAATACCAATTTGAAAATCGGCAGGTTGTCAGAATACATTTCCAAACGAGTATGGTATGTTAAAACTACTGGAATATTGTACTGTTTACCTAGGTTAAGTCCTTTTCCACCCATCCAGAATGGATGATGGACATGCACTACATCGAATCTGCTCTTCATAAATTCCTTATCTATTTTAGGTGAATAAATATTTGCAATGGCATAATTGAATTTGCTTGTTTTTTTATAAAAAAGCAATTTACACCGAAACACATCATCTTCATAGTCATATGTTCCTGGGTATTCAGGAGCAAATATCACTACTTTATGTCCTCTTTTTCTCAAAGCGTACGCAAGTCTTTTGATGGAGATTGGAACTCCACCAACAAATGGTAGATAATTGTTTGTAAACATTGCTATACTCAATTTGTCCTTTATATCTATATTACTATTTATTACACTGAAATCCTTATAGTAGTCGACATCTTTAGATGCTTTCCTGTGAAGAAACAAAAGCAAAAACAAAATTGAAAATATGGCCAGTAAAATATTTACAAACTGAACATAGAAAATTGAATGGATAAAAATCCATATACTCTCCATCTTTTGAGTAATGGGATGACGGGAAATCAAAGGTACTTCAATCGGTTCTACGGTTACACCGTCTGGGGAAACTTCCACTTTTAAATAATGAAAAAAATTATTAGAAGTGTCCTTTAAAAGAAGTCCTCCTGCGCCACCGCTCGAATAGTACGGCACGTCTTTAGATATTTTTTTCTCGTAAATCATAGATCCATTAGTAAAAACACCTGTTACTTCATGTATTGAAAATTCATCCAGAAGAAATGTTCTAAAGTCTTTATCCTCAATATAATAATTGTTAAAAACCAGATTTTTTTTAGTCAATTCTATAGGAGCGTCGTTCATAAATACAAATTTATGACTATATCTATCTGCATTATTTAATTCATTCGATATCCAATCTTTTTGCGATTCAATAGGCGTCATGCCCGTTGTATCTATAAAAATAAAATAGTTGTCACCATAAGCAAATGAATAATAATAAGGCCCAAAATGTTTATAAAACCTTCTATCTCCTCCATCAGAAATTTCATTATCACCTATTCCAATTAATACGGGCACCTGAAGTCTTTTTAGTGAATTATTCAACATTCGATATTTATCCTCTGCACCGTCAAGCACTGCATTTCCAGTCGAAAAAGCGAATATAATATCATTATTTGAATTTATTTCATCAATAATTTTGTTTTGAAAAATATCTATAGAATTATTAACCGATCCTACAACTGCAAAAGAAAATAGACTTTTTTCTCCAATCCTTTCTATCATTTTCATGTTTTCATAATTGCAATCTTGAAAATCGGATTCATGATAAAATAGATAAATTTTATATGAGGATATGAGAATAAGGATTAAAACATTGATATATATTAATGTTTTTAATAGGTTTCTATTCAAAAATCCGCCCTCCCTAACTTATTCACATGAATTTTATCGCGATTATTGATGACCTGGATGTAAAATAGAATCATTCCGATGACTACACCGATGTATATTGTAAATAGTCTCCAAGTAAATGTTAACGAAACAATATCTCCCTGACTCACATAATTTGAAAACAAAAGTATAAAGGTTGCTTCAGCAACACCTGAAGCTCCTGGCGTAGGTGCAAAATACATCACAAAAGTTATTACAATCTGTGAAAGTATTATTTCTACTGCCGGTGCAGAAGGATTTAAATCCTTAATTAGCAAAACAGGGAATAGAAATAATGTGAAAAGATATAGCAGAGTAAAAAAAACTGATAGAAATACATGTATTTTGTTTCCGGTAATATACATTTTAATATGATTCGGAAACCGTTTGATCTCACCAATTAATTTATCAAGTAGCGCATGAACTCTGTTGCTTTTTTTTCGCTTTTCAAAATAGAGTTTAATTCTTTTCAAAATATTTATAACAACATCGGGATTCTTGAACAATTTTAAAATTATAAGTATTATCGCTATATCTAACATCACCATAATCCCCACAAAAAACAAAATATTCCTACCTGGAAATAATCTGTCGACGTTCTTGTCAAATATCAGTATTATAGGCGTAAATATTGCGAAGAATATTAGCGGAAGGGCTGTTCTTATTGAAGATCCGGCAATAGCAGCTCCAATCGGCACATCTTTTTTGCTCAGAAAATAGATTTGTGCAACACCTCCTCCGGTTGCAGAAGGCGTTATATTGGATACGAAAATATTTATAAATGCCAAATTTATTATATATTTGATGGAGACATTCACATTGATTGCTTTCAAAGTGAAATAAAACCTTAATGCATCAGTCATATAATATACAACCAAAAGAAATGCAACCTCTATAAATAATTTTTTTGAAAATATCCCCAGCGATAAAAACGAAGATTTATCACTGGCAAAGTGGTAAGCTCCAAGCAATGAAATATAAGATATTGTAAAGAACAATACCAATAGTAATAAGTACTTAATTTTAATATTAACAGTTTTCATAAATTTTGCCCCCGATAAGAACAACCTCTAAAGTTAAAGTTGTCATTATTTTCTCAGCTTTGAACTATTGATCAATTTAATCTTTACTTCTTACCAAATAATTCCTTGAACCGTTTAACAGCAAATTTAGCAATATCGCTCAGCCATTTTCCCAGAGTGTCAATTGGCTGTTTTTTACGTAAATAAATCTTGGCAATTAACAAAAGTATAAGCAATACGAATCCTGCAATGACGAACACAACCGCAAGGGGATTTTCTTTATACATCGCTTCGGTAAACAGCTGTGCAGCCGCCGCATATCGCATAGGGTAGCTGTTCGCCGGGGAGGGTAATTCCACAATTGTAACTGTTTTAACATCTCCAATTTTTGCAATCATATAGTGATAATAGCTGTTTGGGGTTAAAAGCTCTGCTCCTGCACCCCCGGTAATCAGATACCGCACACCATCCTTTGTATATTCCATGTAACTGTGAATATGGGAGAGATATACCGTGTCTACATGATACGTACTCATGATATTTTCAAACTTTGCTGCTTCCAGCGGGTCTTGGAAACCGTGATCCATATTCTTACTTTCGCTGTAATTGTTTAATTTCTGCTCCAACCAATTTCCGTTGCTTTTCATCTCGTTTACATAGTTTGGAATTTCGTTGGTTGTGACACCGCTTCTTGGGTCTTGTGGCGGTATATGTGTAATGACATAAATGCGTTTACCTTGTGCCTTTTTCAAATCTTTTTCCAGCCATGTATACTGTTCATTAGAAATTGCCTGCTTTTCAGCCCATCCTGGAGATGAGTCCAAAAACACAAAATGGCTGTCTGCAAAATCGAAGGAATAATATGCTGGGCCATACAGCATGGTATAGGTGCTTCTCCCATTCCCACGAATGTCATGATTTCCGGGAGTGGTACACAAGGTCGTAGAGATCTCTGATACCATTTGGTCAAATAGTCGGTATTGATTCGGTTTTCCGCTGAATACAAGGTCTCCGTTGTCAATGACAAATGCAGGTTTTTCTCCATTTACCTGCTGAATTATCTGCTCAAAAGTGTCATATCCATCGCGAGTGTCACCGAGGATTATGTATTTATATTTTCCTGCGTTATCTGTACCACTTGGCTTTAATGGATCAATTTTTATTATTTCCCCTGCACTCACTGCAACACTGAATTGCAATGTATTGACCATCACCTTGGTCACAGGTAAGTTACTACCAGTAATGTTCTTTGCATAAAAATCAGGGTTTATATTTTCAATCAGCAATGAAACGGTACTAACATTATCACCTCTAACTGTCACAGCCGGCAGTGGCGATAATGCTCTGATGACAAGGCTTTCTGTACCGCTCTTACCTTTTTGAATGCCTTTTATAAAACCGCCATAAACGGTGACCTCTGCATTCTGTGTTTGATAAGTTGAAGAGGAATCATCCGGATTAAATTGAAGAGGGATGCTTACAAAATCATTACTGATTTTATAACCGTGTGTAGTATTGTAAATAAACGCACCGATACCTGTTACAAGGCAAAGACACAATATTACTATCGCTATGGTGATGATCTTCTTAATTTTCATAGTCACATCCTCTCCTTTTCTTCTTTCAAGCGTTTGTATTCTAAAATTATTAAAACAACTATCGCGACATCAATAAAGATGATAAGCAGCATAAGCGCAGATTGACTATTCATATAGCTGTTATATACCCAATATGCAATAAAAAGCCCAAATACAGCAAACGCTGGAAGGTAGATCCACAAATTTTTCTTCCATAGCCGTTAAAATGCAGGCCATCGGGGCCAAGTATTATACGAAGAAGGAATGGCGTTATCACTGCCCAGGGATATCCGCGGAGGATATTGCGGGACAGAAGGACTGACGGTTTGGGCTAGGCCCCAAAAGAGTACAAATTTAATACCGCCAAGCCCGATTATTGGGGTTTGGCGGTATAGTTGTTTCAATTCATAAATGAGCAATTTGTATCGATTATTTCCAGGAAATATCGACTGCTTTTCTCGGAACGGTTCTTTTATATTCTACGTCAGGATACCCGATTACCATGCAGGTAACTATTTCCTTACCTTTCTTTATATCAAGCAAGTCATGGATTTCTTTGTTTCCATTTGCGGCTCGAACAAAAAATCCGCTAAACAAGGTTCCAAGGCCTAGGGCGTTTATCATAAGTTCCATGTTTGAAGAAGCAAGGGCGCCGCTTATTTGCGACTTGGCTGTTACTATAATGATAATGGGAGCGTTGAAGAATAATTTGTCCTTTTCATTGGGTTTGCTTTTATACTCCTTATGCATGGCCAGCCACATCTTTGCATATCGAACAATGACTTCATTTGTCGGGTCCGTGCCGGCTAAAGAATGCTCTGCAATGCTTTTTAATCTGTCATATGTCAAATCCTTTAATTCATTTAGCTTGTCCTTAACAACTATGAATGACACATCCTGCAGGTTGCTTGCAGTTTGGGTGAATCTTCCGGCTTCGATGATTTTTAAGAGCTTTTCAGCTTCTACATCTTTTGGCTTGAAGCGCCTGACTGTTCTTCTGAATTTAATAAAGTTAAGTAAATGTTCAGCATCGACTTTGAACGATTCTTCCGAATATTCTTTTACTTCTTCCATGTTGTATTCATCGGTGGATATTGCATTTTCAGGACACACGGCGATACAATGTCCGCACTTGAAGCAAGCGACATTTTTTATAAATGCTTTTCCGTTATCCATTACAATGTCAGAGGGGAAACAATCTTTTATGCATTCTCCGCATCCTATACATTTAGTTCTGTCTACATTAATCATAGGTCAAATCTCCCTGTCATATAGTTTTTTGTATCATGAAATATTGCGATTGAAGTCTATTATACGATGGTTCTTTGTACATGTCCAATAATGAATAAACTTCAGCGCAGCGATAAAGGCGCGTAAAAATAATCAAAATCTCTTAATGGTATGCTGTAATTTATTTTTTGCTATCAGAAAAAGTATGCAATAATATAATAATTCCTATTATCAATCGAAAAAAGATTGAAATATGTAATTTTATCAATTATAATTAGGAAAGGAGGCGACTATGATAAATCGAAAAAGGTATATAGATAAACTAATTCAATATAGAGACAATGATTTTGTAAAAGTGATTACTGGTGTTAGACGATCGGGAAAATCATCTTTGCTTGCTTTATTTAAAGAGTATCTTCTTGAACAGGGCGTGGAATTAAGCCGGATTATTGAAATTAATTATGAAAAATTCATGTATGATGATTTAAAAGACGGACAACTATTGCATGATTTCATTAAAGATAAAGTGATTGACAATGAAAGAATGTATTTTCTAATCGATGAAGTGCAGGAGCTGCCTGAATGGGCAAAAGTGATAAACAGTTTAAGGGCTAGCTTTAATGCCGATATCTATGTTACCGGTTCAAATTCGAGAATGTTTTTAGGGGAACATCTTACGTATTTGTCTGGGCGGTATATAGAAATTAAAATATTGCCTCTATCCTTTAAAGAGTTTCTTGAGTTTAGATCTTATGATGAGGAAAAGGCAGAGGAACATTTTAATGAATATCTTCGTGTTGGATCGTTTCCGGCGGTCAGCTTAGCTAATCAACAAGAATTGGTTGAAGCAATACTGTCAGGTTTGTTTGATTCGATATTTACAAGGGATATTATTCTTAGAGGTAAGATAAGAGATGAAGGCGCTTTTTATAAGGTGGCAAAGTTTGTGTTTGAAAACATTGGCAATAATACCTCGGCTAATGCAATCAAGAACACAATGATATCACATGGGCATAAAATTACTTCCGATACAGTAGACAATTACCTTCGGCAAATGTGCGATGCGCATTTGCTTTATCAATGTGAGAGATATGATATCAGAGGAAAAGAACGGCTGAAAACCAACGGGAAGTACTATGTAGTAGACACAGGTCTTCGAAATAAACTTATAGGATATAGACAAGGAAATATAGGGCATGTGGTAGAGAATATCGTGTACCTTCAATTGCTTCGATTAGGCTATGAAGTAACAGTTGGAAAAAATTTGTCCCATGAAGTGGATTTCATTGCGGTGAAAGGATCTGCGAGACTATATTTTCAGGTTAGTTTAACTGTACTCGGTGATAGTACTTACGACAGGGAGATGAATTCGCTGCTGAAAATTAATGACCAGTATCCTAAATATTTAATAACAATGGATAAAATAGATTTATCAAAAGACGGTATAGTACATCTGAACTTGTTTGATTTCCTCTTGGAGCGGGTTGATTTAGTATAGGCTCTCATGTAATAGAATCACATATATAATGAGACGCATAGGCGGAAGCTATGCCAATTGCTACAACAATAAATATGATCGCATAGGGGACCTATTATATGAATTAAAAGGATATATCGGAATAAGAGTAAACATCGCGAAATAATCGGAAGGGGTGCAAAAGATGAACAATAGATTTTATTCTAAAGATGAAAGGGATGTTCTGGGGGCATTAAATGACAAACTTGGAACTAATCATCGAGGCAAACCATATGATTTCAATAATAAAAACGATTTGAAAGAGTATGCGATATTGCTTGTCGGTAGGTACATGGACTACCATAAGAATTGGTCAATAAGTGATTCTCTTTTTAGCGAATTGGATGAAAGTATTGAATTGTATACTCCACTAACTTGGGTAGCAATGAGTGAAGAAGAAGTTTCGGGTGATGAAATGATATTAGAAACCATTTCGGCTTTGGGAGTTGTGGAAAACAACTTATATGAGTTATGTATGCGAGTTGAGAAAGATTTGAAAGATCTGCTTAAAATCATAATGCAAAAATCGGACGAAATCCAAAGATTCATATGGAACAATATATATTACTTTGATGATGATGGCCTAGAAGCGCTTTTCAATGAATTTACTGAAGGACCATACACATATACGCTGGAAGAATCCTTTGAATTATTCTGCAATTTGATGAAAGAAAATGAAAATAAGAAAGCAGACACGGATTCTTTAGATGACGATGAGCCAATATTGCTGCATATGGAATTAATAAACGAATGGTGCAGTGAAGAACACAGGAAATTGTTGATGAAATATGCCGATACTACAGAAAGAGGGACAATAACAAGGGATGTCCTGATTCCCGCGGATATGCCCCTGCATAATCTTCACTATGCGATTCAAAGACTTTTCGGATGGCAAAACTCTCATCTCAGGGCGTTCAGATTAGATGAAAAAGACTATGAGCGCCTTACGGGAAAGTGCGTGAGGGAGTGGGCGAAGCTTGTTGGGATTTTGTTTCAGGGATTGCCGTATGATGAAGATGATCAGTTCTGGGACGACGATTATATTTATGGAAACATCAAGGTATGGCTGAGAAAAAAATATATAGGTCCATATGTCTTTGGAGGGTATACCGAGGATTATGACGAGGCTAAGGGCAGTGTCGAGGAGATGATTCGGCGCTTCCCTATAGTTGAAGTTAGGGAGTCTTTCTATGACTATCATGAACGCATTAAAGACAAAAAGGATGATGAGTCGGAGAAAACAAAAATTATCAAGAAAGCCCCGATTCTCGATTTGACAATCAGGGAGCTGACAAATTCGATTTCATTTGACTCGGCGCTTGACGAATTGCTTGAAAGAATACCCGTGGCTGAAGTTCTTGGGGTCAAAGGCGGCAAGTTGGCGGAATGCGAGGAAATTCAAAAATGGATGGACGGACATGCTTTGAAACCGGTAACGGACAAGTTGATCTACAATTATGATTTTGGAGATAATTGGGTTGTTGAAATAACAAGATTCAGTGACTGGAAAGAGCTAAGCGAACAAGATGTTATAGAAGAAAACTGGTTAAGTGAAGCAGTTGGTATTGTTAATGACAAACATAAACCGGTCTGCATAAACAAAAAAGGTGGATATGTAATGGATGATGTCGGAGGCATGGGCGGTTTTGCCGATTTTCTCTACAATATATATAAATCGGAAGATATGGAGGAAAGGGAAGCATACAGAGAATGGGCTAAAAGCATGGGATGGAGAAAGAAGAAAGTCGAGTTGGAAAAGATGCTCTGATTTTTTGGTGGCATGGAAAGCTTATTTTATGTCCGCGGATTGGTGTAGAATATAGGTAAAGAGGTGAATGGCTATGATTTTATATAAGGAGAAAAAGGACTGCTGCGGTTGCGGTGCGTGCGCAAATGCATGTCCTGCAGATGCAATTTCTATGACTGCGGACGAATACGGATTTTTGTATCCGGAGATCAACTCGGAATTATGTTTGGAGTGCGGGCTTTGCCTTGAGGCGTGCGGTTTCCAGAACCCGGGAAAATGGGGGAGAAGCCCTATTGCCGCGTATGCAGCCGTAAACAGGGATGATGCCGTTCTCGAATTGAGCGCATCCGGAGGTGCATTCGGCGCTCTTGCCAAGATGGTGCTCGGCAGAGGCGGCCGGGTCTACGGCTGCGCCTACGATGGAGACATGACTGCTTTTCACAAAGGCATAGACGGGATTGACGGCCTGAGTGAACTTCAGGGTTCAAAGTATGTTCAAAGCGAAATGGGAAGGGTTTTTGCTGATGCGGCCGAGTATCTTTCAAGAGGCCAGTGGGTGCTTTTTACGGGAACTCCTTGCCAGATTGCAGGCCTTAGGGCTTTTCTTGGGGAGAATCCGGAAAGGCTTATAACTGCGGATCTAGTCTGCTACGGTGTGCCCAGCCCCGCTTTTTTCAAGGCCCAGGTCGAGACACTGGAGAAGGAACTTGGCGGAAGAGTTACGGACTTCAGATTCCGGGACAAGGACAACGGATGGGATTCCATGAAGGCCAAAGTGGTCTATGACAAGGGCGGAGAGGTACTGGAGACATCGATTGAGGCAAAGGACCTTGTCTATTACGACCTTTTTAATAGGGCTGACATACTGCGGGAGAGCTGCTATGTTTGTCCGTTCGCATCCGGCATAAGAACCGGGGACTTTACCATTGGAGATTTCTGGGGGATAGAGAAGTTCCATCCTGAAGTTGATACAGAGAAAGGCGTTTCAGTACTGCTTGCAAACAGCGAAAAAGCCCTTTCACTTATGGGTGAAGTGGAAAAAGAAATGCTGCTGGTGGAATCGGATTTCAAGAAGGCAAGCCATGAGAATGGCCAGCTTAGAAGGCCTGTCGCTTTTGGGTCGAGGAGGAGCAAAGTTCTTTCGGCGTGGACGAGTGGCGGTTGGAAGGCTGTAGAAGATGCAATAAGCGGAGACGAATCCTTTTGATTATTTTTCATATAATAGCTTAAAAAACAATAAACGTGATAATGCCACGAATATAATAAAAAAAACGTGATATTATCACGTTTTTGATTTGTAGTGTGGAATCGCTAGGGACGGATTTTTGGGTTTGAAAAATCGGTCCCTAGGTTTCAACTTTACGACGGAAAACTGCTGATTAATGAATTCGCGTCACATTGTTCTTTTCGTCTTTTGCAAGGCAGCATTTCTTGTATTTTTTTCCACTGCCGCAGGGACATGGATCGTTGCGGCTGATTTTTTTGATTGGGTTTGCTGGCTTGTGTATACGAGAAATTTTTCTATCTAACAAATCTGATGGGGAGTTGCCTTTCAGAATCCATTTCGGGCTGTGGTTGTGATAATCCATTATGATGTGGGTTACAGAATTTAAATCATCCAAATCCTTGGAGTTTATGCATTCCAAAACCTGTTTAATTGCTTCTATGATTTTTTCGTCGTTCAAGAAGGAAAGTTGGAGAAGGTCAATGGCCTCATCCAAGCCATCTTCATCGAGTATTTCGTGATCATATATTGCATTTAGCATGTTATCAAGATAGGGTTGTGATTTTTCTGTTGTGCGGTAGTAGCAAAGGGTGCTGATATCTTCAAGAGAAAAATTGTATGGCTCGAGTTCCGGTTTTTCGAAGAGGATGCTAATAGGGTCATCGACATAATCATGCACGAGAAAAGGTTTGCCGTTTATGAACAGCAAGTTGCTGTCTAAATACATGAAGACCGCTGTCTCTATCCAGTTCTTGAGTTCGTATGAATTCATGGGTTCTAACACAATTGAGTTTAATATTTCAACCAAATTGTCAATTTCTATTAGACCGTATAGATTAATTAATCCTTGGATGAGGATTACTCTAAGATGATTCTGTTCAATTTTTTTTATAGCATTGGCATTTGTGGGAATCAGCGCTTTCAATTCATTTGGAATCATTAATTCTATATTATTGTTTACTATTGTGAAAAAACCTATACCCCTTATGAGAAGGTCATCTACAGCAATGGAAACTTCAGGATCGTCAACGGGCAGTTCCAATTCTTCTGTCATAAGTGCGTATGAAGGCCATGGCACAGTTTCGAACCATTCCGGCATGGATTGTGTGATTTTTTTAGATAAAGCTTCAACCAATTCCTGCTTTTTGAAGGTAGAAGGTATTGAGAACATCCATGCGCGCTTTATGTCGAGAAGCTGCTCCTTGGTATTGCGGGCCAAGAATTCCGCAACGGATGCGTCTCGAGAGATTGGTTTGGATGATTTTTTTAGAGTTGTGTCTAAACGACTTTTCATGAAATTCTCCTTTGCCTTTTTTTCTATCATATCAAAAAGATGGGATAAAATCATTAATTTAATTGCCGTTACTAAGCAATGGAACGGAATTGTTGCTTTATTTCAGGTTCATAATGTAATGAAATTACCTTGTGGTGAGAACAATGACGAGAGCGGCCAGAGAAAAAAGCCAAAGTTGAATATACATATAATGGTGAAATATAATAGGCAAGAGCATATTCGAAGATGACGAAGACAGACAAAAGCTACTGCAGACTTTGGTATTATGGACGTTGAAAATCAATAATTATCGTGGTATAATTGCACTGTAATATTCGCATTTAAAATGCAAAGAGGATAATGAGGTGCAAATATGATTGATATGAGAAAAATTATTGATGAGTTTCATAAGCATGGAGGTATCCTTAAAACTGCACAACTGAACCAATTGGGACTTGGCAGCCGCCAGATCAAAAGACTTCTTGAACAAGGTAAACTTTCGAAAATCAAACAAGGCTTTTATGAACTTTCGGATGAAGTGAATGCTGAAGAGGCAATCATTGCCAGGCTGTTCCCATATGCTGTGATATTTTTGGAAAGTGCACTGCTTCATTATAATTATATAGACAGGATTCCGCCTGCTTGGCAGATTGCTGTTGATAGAGATAGCGAGAAGAGTCAGTACGATATTGATTATCCTTATATTAAGCCTTTCTATCAGGAATATAAATTCTTGAGTGTGGGACTAACTAGTATTGTGATAAATGGGGTGAATGTGCGAATCTTTGACAGGGACCGCACGATGTGTGATGTTATGCGCTATGAGAGGAAACTTGAAAAGGAAGTATTTTCAAATGCAGTCATGCGTTATATCAGGGATTCTAAAAAGAACATCAGACATCTATTTGAATATGCAGAGATATTCAACATCAAGAGGAAAGTGGAGTCGCAGATAGGGAAGTGGCTATAATGGGCAGTTTGAGTGAATCTGATTGGCTGTATAGATAAGATACGGACACCATTTAGCATTGATTTTGGCATTTGTGATGAGATTATACCTTGAGCGGTTGAAAGAACTCTTCCGGTTCTTTTGGATGATTTTACAGATGAATTTACGGGTAATTTTAAGGAGGTTCAAAATAATGTCTCGAATAAAAAGACGAGAAGTGCAACAACTATATGCCTATTTCACACCGGAAGGTTTTGTGGTAGAGGAGGTAGAGGAGGTAGAGGAGGTAGAGACAGAACAGCCGGATCCCCTAAAGGAATGGGCGAGTCTATTTGAAGATGACAAATATAGCGCCTTATTCCATCTTGGTTTTTTAACGAAGGCAAAATGGTTTTCGCCACCAGTTGAATATCTATATGGTATTGCAGAATTGTTGGTTAAAAAAATATGCCAACATGCAGAGCTTGAATTCGACAGGGATTCCGTTCAGGTTGATTTGGATGATGATGAGATCGATATGCTTAAAGATAAGTTGCCATTTGCAATTGGCATGGAATATGTCGACGACGATTGGATTCGGAGTATATGGGAAACTCTATTAATTGTTTTCAGGACTGAAATCAAGGGCTATGAGGGTACGGTTGCCAGGTATTTTTCCGAGCATAACGATAATATCAACATAGTGGGAAGGGTGTTCTTTCATTTGGTTGAAAACAAGAAAGATCAATATCCCTTTGCTTTTATGGCTACTTATTCAACAAAACCGGTCAAAAGCAAGCGAGCACTGCATACCCCTTTGAAAAATGCTTTAGAGGAATTTGATGGTGATGAAAAGAAGCTGCTTTCTCTCATCTCAACGGTTGCCAAAGCTGCCGAAAAGAGCAGTTTCATTTCTGGCTTGATGGAAAGCGGCGAATTGTTCTCGCCGCTGAAATTCACTGTGGAAGAGGCATATACGTTTTTAAAGGAGATTGCGATTTATAAAGAGGCCGGCATAATGTGCAGAGTGCCGGATTGGTGGCGTAAGCGCAGCAATTCGATTCGACTTTCGGTCGTTGTAGGAGAAAAAGAACCATCCAAGGTTGGATTGGATGCTATTATGGACTTTTCACCATCTCTAAAGATAGGAGCTGACGCGGTTGACGAACAGGAATTAAGAGCATTTTTGGAAATGGCAGAGGGGCTGGTTCAATATAAAGGCAAATGGGTTGAGATTGACAAAGCGAAGTTGGAAGCAGCACTTCAGGCCTTTGATAAGGTAAAAGACTTGGCAAAAGATGATGCTTTATCTCTTGGAGATGCCATGAGGCTGGAATTAAACATGAACAAGTTGCTGGATATTTCAACTGATGAGATTGACGTATCGGTTTCCAATGGGCAATGGTTCAAAGCGATGAAGGAAACCTTGGGTTGTCCAGCGAGTATGCAAAAGGTTGACATAGCACCATCATTCCACGCGATCCTGCGGGAGTATCAAGGAAACGGTTATCAGTGGCTCTATCAAATGTCCCGATTGGGATTTGGTGCTTGTTTGGCAGACGACATGGGACTTGGTAAAACGGTTCAGGTGATTGCTTTTTTGGAATACTCAAGAATCCATAACGGTGGGCAGGCGCTTTTAATTCTTCCGGCCTCTTTGATTGGAAATTGGCAGAAGGAAATCGAAAAATTCGCACCTGAAATGTCTTATCAAATTTTGCATAAAAGTGATCTGAAAAGTTCGGAAACTATTCAAATCAGGGAAAATCATTTTTTGTATATCACCACATATGGTATGGCCAGACGGTTGGAAATATTAAAGAGCAGACAATGGGACTGCCTAATCCTGGATGAGGCTCAGGCCATAAAGAATCCGGGAACGAAGCAGACAAAAGCTATAAAACAGATTCCGGCCAAGATGAGAATTGCTATGACTGGAACTCCGATTGAAAATAGACTAAGCGATTTGTGGTCCTTGTTTGATTTTTTGAATCAGGGGCTTTTAGGAACAATCAAAGAATTTGCAGACTTTACGAAAGGGCTTGCAGACAACGCAATCGGTTATGCAAAGTTGCGCAAGATAATACAACCATTCATATTGAGAAGACTGAAAACCGATAAAAGTATTATATCGGATCTGCCTGAAAAACTGGAAATGAATGCCTATACCACCTTGTCACAAAAGCAGATTGTTCTTTATAAAAAGTTGATAGAGCAGATTGAAGAGAAGTTGCAAGTAACGGAAGGCATTGAGCGAAAAGGGCTTGTCTTGTCCAGCATAATGAAATTTAAGCAGATTTGCAATCATCCGGATCAATATCTGGGCAGAGAAGACTATAAGCCGAAGCATAGCGGCAAGTTTGAACAATTGGGAGAAATATGCGAAACAATCCGCGAGAAAAGAGAAAGGGTCATTGTTTTTACTCAATTCAGGGAGATGACGGAACCGATTTCGGATTTTCTCAAAGGCATATTTTTGAAAGAGGGATTCGTGCTTCATGGCGGCACATCTGTGAAAAGACGAAATGAAATGGTAAAGCAGTTCAATAGTGAGCAATATATTCCTTATATGGTACTTTCTCTTAAGGCGGGTGGGGTAGGATTGAATCTTACTGCCGCAAATCATGTGATTCATTTTGACAGATGGTGGAATCCGGCTGTTGAAAATCAAGCTACGGATCGAGCCTTCCGTATTGGACAAACGAAGAATGTCATGGTACACAAATTTGTGGCAAAGGGCACTATAGAAGAAAAGATTGATGCCATGATTCAAGAAAAACAGAAATTGGCAGGAGACATTCTAAGCGCCAACGGTGAAAAATGGATAACAGAGTACAATAATGAAGAACTGATGGAAATATTTTCGCTAAGGGGTGATGAATAATGGGTTCTTATGGATTCCCAAAGTATGAATCGGCAGCGGCGAAAAAAGCAAAAGCGAATAAGGCTTTAGAAAAATTAAAAAAGAAAAATCCGGAAATCGAACCCGTGATTATTGAAGGAAGGGCATTGGCAAAAAACTGGTGGGGAAAGGCATGGAACTTAAATTTGGAAAGTTATGCGGACTATAGCAATAGAATTGCAAGAGGCAAAAGCTATGTTCGCAATAATGCAGTCTTGGATTTGAAGATATCTAAAGGAAAAGTAACGGGAAAAGTTAAGGGAAGCAGGGCAAAACCCTACGATGTAGAGATTGTAATTGATGCCTTAAGCAACGAAAAGTGGGAGCAGGTCACGGAGCTGTGCAATCATAGAATCGATTCCTTGGAACAATTGATTACTGGGGAATTTCCAAAGGAATTGGATGTTTTATTCACCGATAAAAAGTATGGAATGTTTCCGTCTCCAAAAGAAATTCATTTTGACTGCAGCTGTCCGGACTGGGCCAATATGTGCAAACATGTAGCGGCGGTACTATATGGAATAGGCGCAAGATTGGATAATAATCCTATGCTTTTTTTCACGCTTAGAGATTTAGACTGGCAGGATTTAATCAGAAAATCGATGGAGCGAAAATTGGAAAGCATGCTGAAAAATGCGGGAAGGAAAAGTAAGAGGGAGATTGCAACCGAAGACATATCCGATATATTTGGGCTATGATAAATCACCGGGGACGGTTTCAAGAGCGGATTGAAAGTGGCACAATAGATGGTTGCAATTTGAAGATTGAAAAGTAGAAGAAAGATTTATTATACGCAGAGAGGGTCTTAGGTTGTTATCAGCATAAGCCTCTAATAGAACCGTCGGGACGACGGGGATAGCTTAGTTAATAAGAGAAACCGCTGACACTAAAGAAACATTTTGGTATCAAGTAAGCTCTGTTCCTAAGAATCTCGCGACTTTAGTCGTGAGAGGTTCAATTTTAAAAGAATATAAACAAATCAGGCTTTCACGCTGCAGGGATTTTGTGGTGCAGCGTGCTTGAAAAGTGCGTGATTTTGAATAGAAAATTCAAAATTAACAAATGGTTTTTACATTGCCATTGAAAAATTTGGTAATATAGAGATGTATAAAGATTAATAATGAAATCATTCTTTACTATCATATGAAAGAAGATATACTGAGCAGTTGCGGATTCGGACGGATTCAGATGTCTGATTAGTCTGCTGTAAGCAAGGGAGAATGAACAGCACAGACGGGTTTTTCTATAGAATAAGCGAAGGGGTGGCAATATGCAGAAGGACAAGAAGATAGCAATATTGATTGATGCAGACAATGTTTCGGACAAATACATTAAATTTATAATTGACGAGATTTCAAACCAAGGGACACCTACATACAAGAGAATCTACGGGGACTGGACAAAACCGCAACTTGGGGGTTGGAAGAATATTCTACTCAAGCATTCAATAAATCCAATTCAACAGTATGGCTATACGACGGGAAAAAATTCGACAGACGCCGCACTGATAATTGACGCAATGGACATACTATATTCCGGCAATGTCGACGGGTTTTGCATCGTCTCGAGCGACAGCGATTTCACGAAGCTTGCGATGAGGCTTAGGGAGGCGGGCATGCAGGTTATAGGAATGGGCGAGAAAAAGACACCGAAGCCATTCATAGCCGCCTGTGAAAAATTCAAATATCTGGAAGTTTTAGCATCTATGGCTCAGAATTCGGAAGAGGATACAAACAAGAAGAAACCCGAGCAGGACGAAATTAAAAATGGAATGACAAGCAAGGACCAATTGGTGGAAACAATTAGGACCATAATAAACGAGATATCCGACGAGGATGGATGGGCCTACATGGCGGAGATAGGCAGCGTGCTGAATAAACGCTACACAGATTTTGACACTAGGAACTACGGGTTCACAAAGCTTACACCTTTTGTGTCTTCTCTGAAGAAATTCGAAATTCGTTCAGTGAGGACTAAAGCCAATACGACACTTAAGTATGTAAGAAACATGACCGATTCAAAAAAGGACTAAAAAGGGACAGACATTTTGGAGTCCTTTTTTGATATTGTTTCATTTGAAGAACATAAAGGGAGTAAGTATAATGAAAAAGACTTTAAAGGTTGCAGCGGTGGTCCTGGCCGCAATGATAATTGCGGGAGTTGCATTTCTTATTGTTGTAAGAGGGCAGTTTTCAGCTCATTTGAAAGAGGCCTATCCCGGCAAGACATTTTCGGTCGGATTCGTGATTGTAGATCCCATATCTGGCAATTTCGTTTCGAAAGCTGATTGCCTTGATGATTATACGAATTTTACTGTTTCAAAGAGCTGGAACACCAAGAAGATTTCGGACAACTATCCGGCCTCAAAAAGCCAGATGCAATATAACGCTATGACAGGGGATATATTTGAGGCGAGCCCGATTATTGTCGAGATAGAAAGTGTAACGGGCGTCGGGAAAAAGCCGTTTGACGGAAGCGGGAACTTCGACCAAATCAATTTCTATCTTGCAGACGAGAAAGAACATGCTTCGGACATCGAAGCCATCTTGAGAATCCTCGATGCCAGCGGAATAGAGGCTCAAATGATAATTTGCACATATGAAATGGATAAGCATGTATATGTGGCAAGATTGTCTTCTGAGGATTATGGGCTGAGCAGTGATGAGATAAAAAACCGGATAGAAATGCTAAAATAGGAAGAAGACCGGAAAAAGGCAGTTGTTTTCGTGTCTTTTTTT